>CAKKRK010000141.1 GCA_919902665.1 Nitrospiraceae bacterium | reverse complement strand
GTTGCCGTTGTCTACCGAAGTCAGGCCACGCTCCATTTGGATGGAGTGCAGTTGGTCAACGGGGTGAAGGTCCGAGACACCACGACAACCTTGGTACTGCCTCAAGTCATCACCGGGGGGATCGCGGTGTGGCCTATTCGAAATGCTGAACGTGAGTGGAAACTTGAATTGAACGTCGACTATATAGGCTGGAAATCAGTCAGAAACTTAGATCTTCGACGACGTGATGGAACGGTCATTCTTGAACAACCTCAAAACTGGAAAAGCACCTATGCCATTTTAGTCGGAACTGAGCATCGATGGCTAAAGATGGATCGATTGCCAGGGTGGGAGGTCGCCGTACGAGGCGGCTATTCGAATCTGCAAACACAGGTCCCAGACTCCACCTACAATCCAGCGGTTCCATCAGCGGACCTTCATATTATTTCAACGGGAGTTGGTTTCCTCTGTAAGGGAAATGGATCGCTCTTTGGATTGGTGGCATGCGGAAATCTTGGAATCGGCTCAATAAAGGCAAAAACCATCGGCGTGGACCTGTCGTACCAGGTGTCACTCTACGAACCAAGAACAGTCGATGGAAGTACTGGGATTCGAGCAGGAGTCAATGGGTTTTACGAAAATACTGCGCACACAGGCGGGCTTTCCGTCCGCATCGGTTTCTAACCAAAGGCCCTGAATCTCGCTTCCTGTCTCTCTTTGACTCAGATAACGAACAGATGCAGAGGAAGGATTCAGGAGGAGAGGTAAAGTCTAGGAATCTGGGGACTGATTGCGCACAGGACTTCGTAGGGAATCGTATCGGTCCACTTGGCAATCTCGGAGGCCGTAATTTCGTCATTTCCCTGTTGTCCGATGAGTACCGTCTCATCACCCACGGCGGTACCAGGGATCTCAGTGACATCCACCATCACCATGTCCATACAGACCAATCCTGCGATGGGGGCTCGTCGTCCTCGAATGAGCACAGCGCCACGATTCGAAAGCCGTCGGCTCAAGCCATTAGCATAGCCGATCGGGAGCACGGCAATGCGTGTGGGGCGTCTTGCGGTGAAGGTCCGATTGTAGCTGACCGTTGATTCTGGTTGGATAGTCCGGAGCTGTGCAATATGGGTCTTCAGTGAGAGTACTGGTCTGAGATCAGGAGTCTCAACCGTGCTGGGAAGGGTGTGGTATCCGTATAACATGATGCCGGGCCGTACAAGGGAAAAGTGAGTGGATGGGAATCGAACCGCGCCACAGCTATTAGACATATGCACGAGCGGAACCTGGAACCCGCCTTCCAGAAAGACTTTCAGTGCGTCCTGGAAGCGACGGATTTGTTCTTCAGTCGCGTCCGAACTGAATCCATCAGCATCCGCCAGATGGGTCATGAGTCCTTCTACTCGGAGGGAGGGAGGAAACTTGTGTGAGCGGATGAGTGCCACCAGCTCATCCTGCGTCAGGCCCAGCCGACCCATGCCGGTCTCGATTTTAAGATGGATCGGGTAGGGGATTGCACGCGACGCAGCAGTCTGGGCTAGCGCAGTGAGCATGGAAGGATCGCTCACCACAGGGGTGAGTTGGGATTCGAAAACATCACCGAATTGTTCTTGAAAGACCGGCCCTAAGACGACGATCGGCACCGTGATGCCGGCTTGCCGAAGCGCCATGCCTTCTTCCGTCGAGAAGACGGCCAGGCGGGTGACACCATGCTGTATCAGTGTCCGTGACGTCTCGATTGCGCCATGACCATAGGCGTTGGCCTTGACGACCGCCATCACGTCGCATCCGGGGGAGAGAATCTGACGAAATTGGGAGAGGTTGTGTGTGAGTGCCGTCAGGTCGACGGTGGCGACGGTTGGAAGGAAGGGTGGCGTAATCCGCACGCGACGAAGGGAGAATTAGGAAGTCAGAATCAGACTTCCATGATTTCCTGTTCCTTTTTCTTGATCACGTCATCGATCTTCTGACCATATTGCTCAATCAGTTTCTGGGTTTCTTGCTCGGCCTTCCGCAGTTCGTCTTCGGTGAGTGTGGCACCTTTTTGGAGTTTTTTGAGCTCTTCGTTCGCATCTCGCCGAAAACCTCGGATCTGGACTTTCGTCTCTTCACCATGCTTTTTACAGATCTTTGTCAGATCCTTGCGGCGTTCCTCCGTCAGGGGAGGGAGCGGGACTCGGATCACCTTACCGTCGTTGGACGGTGTCACACCCAACCCTGCATTAGAGATTGATTTTTCAATCTCTTTGATCAGTTTCGGTTCCCAGGGTTGAATGGTGATAAGCCGTGCTTCGGGGGTCGAGACGCTGGCGATCTGTTTCAGCGGGGTTATGGTTCCGTAGTAGTCAACGCGAATGCCGTCGAGCAAGGCGACGGAAGCCCGCCCCGTTCGGAGACCGGACAAGTCTTTTCGCAAGTGTTCAAGAGCCTGATCCATCTGTGAGAGGAATGCTTGCCGAACTTGGGCTGCGTTGGACATGAAGACACCTCGTGATGGGATTAGTGATCGCCGCTCGTAACCAAGGTTCCAAGCGGCTCGCCTAATGCCACGCGTTTAAAGTTGCCTTTGACTTTCAGGTTGAACACGACGAGAGGCAATTTATTGTCCATACAGAGGCTGATCGCTGTGGAATCCATCACCTTGAGCTTCTGATTGAGGATGGACAGAAATGAAATCCTCTCATACATTTTGGCTGACGGAGTAGTCACCGGATCGGCATCATAGATGCCGTCAACTTTCGTTCCCTTCATAATCACTTGTGCGCTGATCTCCATCGCACGCAGGACGGCGGCCGTATCGGTCGAAAAGTAGGGATTGCCGGTACCAGCAGCAAAAATGACCACACGGCTCTTTTCTAGGTGGCGGATTGCCCTTCGACGGATGTACCCCTCTGCAAGCTGGCGCATTTCGATGGCGGATTGAACGCGGGTGATGATTCCGACCCGCTCCAGCGCATTCTGGAGCGCTAGCGCATTGAGCACGGTCGCCAGCATTCCCATGTAATCGGCCGAGGCTCGTTCCATGCCGGATGCGCTTGCCGCGATGCCACGGAAAATATTGCCTCCACCGATGACGACTGCCACCTGAATTTCAAGGGCAACAACGGAGGCAATTTCTTCCGCAAGGTTCTCCAGAATGGACGGTTGGATGCCGTAGCCCTGCTCACCAGCCAACATCTCCCCACTGACTTTCAGAAGGAGACGCTGGTATTTGGCAGAGCTCATGCTTCGCCTAATTGATAACGGGTGAACCGGCTGACGTTCATATTTTCGCCGATCTTAGAAATTTTCTGGGCGAGAAGGTCCTTGATGGTGACGGTCGGGTCTTTGATGAATGATTGTTCCAATAGGCAGCTTTCCTGGTAGAACTTTTCAAGTTTGCCTTCGACGATCTTCGACCATGCGGCGGGAGGCTTGCCCATTTCCCTGGCCTGCCCTTCGTAGATCGCTTTTTCTTTCTCGGCAACATCAGCCGGAACATCTTCACGCTTCACGAATGACGGCTTTCCGGCTGCCACCTGAAGCGCAAGATCGTTGACGAACGATTTGAATTCCTCATTCCGTGCGACGAAATCAGTTTCGCAATTGACCTCGATCAAGACGCCGATCTTGCCACCCATATGAATGTAGGCATGAACCAGCCCTTGGTTGGTTTCCCGCCCGGCTTTCTTGGC
>CAKKRK010000140.1 GCA_919902665.1 Nitrospiraceae bacterium | reverse complement strand
TTTCAAACTCTTCTTACGGTGCTTCTTTGGTTACGTTTCGCCCTAATTACCAAAAAGTTTGTCTGGACGATTGTACTTGGTCGGGTCTACCCTGAATCTATTGGTCTTCTCTGCGAGATGTGACGACGACTCTGTGCAATTGAGGATGCCGTAGTCTGTCTTGTTGGTGCTTCATAGGTGTTGAGATGAAAGAGGTTACCCGGGAGAGCAGGCAACCTCTTTGGAACATCAGGCGGCTTTTGCGAGCTTCTGATTCTGCCTTGTTGCTGCGGCCACGACGCTGTCTACTGTGAACCCGAATTTCTTTTGGAGCTCCTTGAGGGGAGCCGATGCGCCAAACGATTTCATACCGATGATCTCGCCTGTCAGCCCCGCATACGTTGCCCATCCAAACGTGGAGGCCTGTTCCACGCAGACCCGTGCCGTGACGGTTGGAGGAATCACACTGTCGCGGTATTCTTGGGATTGATGCTCGAACAGCTCCCAGGAGGGCATGCTCACCACGCGGGCTCTGATCCCTTTTGCCTTCAGCTTCTCTCCTGCTTCAAGGCAGAGTGAGACTTCACTGCCACTGGAGAGGAGTAGCACGTCCGGCTTTCCTCCTGGCACGTCAGCCAACACGTAGGCGCCTTTCGCGACTCCGGATGCGGCGGCATATTTGATCCGGTCGATGGTCGGGAGGGCCTGGCGGGTCAGGATCAACGCCACCGGCTCGTGCTGCATGTGCATGATGACTCGCCAGGCTTCGGACACTTCATTCGCATCGGCAGGCCGAAGGACGATGAGATTCGGAACAGCTCGCAGCGAGGCCAGCTGCTCGATCGGCTGGTGCGTGGGGCCATCCTCGCCAACCCCGATCGAATCATGCGTGAAAATGTGGATGACGGGGATTTCCATCAGCGCGCTCAATCGGATCGCACCCCGGCTGTAATCACTAAAAATTAGGAAGCCTGAGCCATACGGGCGCACTTTGGAGAGCGAGAGCCCGTTTAACACGGAGCCCATCGCATGTTCCCGAACGCCGAAGTGGAGGTTGCGGCCACTGCGGCTCGTGGCGGTGAAATCGCCGGCTCCTTCGAAGGTCAAGCGGGTCTTTGTTGATGGGGCCAGGTCCGCCGACCCTCCTAAGAGCCACGGGACGTTTTTCGCCAGGACGTTGAGCACCTTACTCGAGGCATCGCGGCCGGCCACTCCTTTGGCATCGGGAGGGAATACCGGAAGATCCTTGTCCCAGCCCTCAGGCAGTTGGCGCTGTTGCATGTGAGCAAGGTGATCGGCGAGCTGAGGGAATTGTCGCTGATAGTCTTCAAACTTGGCCATCCAGGCCGAGCGCGCCTCGCGCCCACGCTGTCCCATGCCCTCCTGGAAATGTTCGCAGACGCCGTTTGGTACCAGGAACTTTTCGTGTTCTGGCCATCCGTAGTTCTGTTTGGTCAGCCGAATTTCTTCTTCGCCCAGCGGTTCGCCGTGTGCGGCATGGGTATCTTGTTTGTTGGGGGAACCATAGGCGATATGGCTATCGACGATGATCAACGTCGGGCGATCCGCTTCCTTGTTAAACGTGGTCAAGGCTCGTTCAAGCATGTCGAGATCGTTGGCGTCGCCAACCCGGGTGACATTCCATCCGTATCCGATGAACCGGGTGGCCACGTCTTCACTGAAGGCCCAGTCTGTGTGCCCTTCGATCGTGATCTTGTTGTTGTCGTAGATCCAGCAGAGGTTGGACAGTTTTAAATGCGCCGCCAGGGACGCCGCTTCTCCTGTGACGCCTTCCATCATGCAGCCGTCGCCACAGAGCGCGTAGACGTTGTAGTCAAACATGTCGAACCCTGGGCGATTGAAGTACTGGGCTTGCCACTGGGCGGCAATGGCCATGCCCACGCTGGTGGCAACCCCTTGTCCGAGCGGACCGGTCGTGGTTTCCACGCCGGAGGTCCAGCGGTATTCCGGGTGTCCTGCACATTTACTGTTGAGCTGACGGAAGTGTTTGAGGTCGTCCAGTTGCACCGAGAGCTCACCCAGCCGTTCGTACTGGGGATTGACTGCCTTCACCCCGGTCAAATGCAGCAGTGAGTAGAGAAGCATGGAGGCGTGCCCCATCGACAGCACGAATCGGTCTCGATTCGGCCAAATCGGATCGCTCGGATCAAACCGGAGGATTCGCTGCCAGAGACAGTAGGCCACCGGGGCCATGGCCATCGGTGTTCCTGGGTGGCCTGAATTGGCTTGCTGCACGGCATCCATCGAAAGAGTACGGATCGTGTTGATACAGGTCTGGTCGAGTTGTGCGTTCGTCACTAGGGCCCCCTTGTTCTGGCGGTGTGTTCCTGGAGCGCTACCGTCGAAGGTTCTCTTCAAGTATGTCGGTCGTTTCAAGCGCAAGCTTGAGAGATAGTGTGAAGGAGATGTGACTGAACCAGATACAAGGGGAGCAACTCAGTAACCCGTCAATGCAGAGACTCATGACGGTCAGGTCTTGGTTTGTACATTAATCAGAAGTACAAGACTGTAGGGATGATGCACAGAGCAAAGGCGACGATCTTCGTGGGGATATCGTAATGGCTCCGGCCCTAGGTAAGCGAGATTTAGGTGCCTGTCGGGTTACAGAAAGAGCCGGACGACCGCACGATCACCGGGCTGGCATCTGGCAGCTCCTGTTGCCGCGCAGTACTCATCCGCCATTGATCTTGAGGCCCTGTTCCCATCCGTAGAGCACGGCTGAGCGGTACTGACTCCACAGTCCCATGATCCCTTCATTCCAGTTTTGGCGTGCTCGGGGTTCGATGCTCTTCCAGTCCATCCTCTGATGGTCGGGATCAAGCGTGAGATCAAACCCATACTTATAAGCCAACCGATAGTGGTTGAATTCATATTCAGATATTGCATAGTGCGATTGGTAATGGGTCTTGAACAGAGATTCGTGGCGCACGAACGTATCGGCTTCGTGGTGTGATGGCTGGTTTTGGGTCTGCTGTGCGGCGATCTGGAGATGACCATATCTGGGATGCTCGGCGGGTAAAAGGCGAATGATCACCCATGCCACAGGAATGACCAGGATGAGAATTCGAAAGGCAGTTGCGGAGTTCACGGGGATCTCCCGGCAGGCAGAGAGCCATATGATAAGCCAGTAAGCCTCAGCCGTCCAGAGCAGCGTGGCTGGTCTGTGTGTGCCATGGTACTGCATGAGGAAGGGTAGTGAGGCAGTTGAAGTCCTAAGGCTAGAGGGGCTACGTATACTTCCGTTTAGGGCATGGTCTCATGGTCTATATTGTGTTGAGGGAGTGACGCGCAAGGAGGACTCATGGGTATATCGCGTGTTCTTGAGATCGTCGGTATCGTTGGGCTCATTGGAATCGTGGTTGGTTGTGTGCCGGCCCATCCGTACTCTAGGCAGGTTGATGGTGAGAAAGTCGTGGTCGACGTATTCAAGCCGGATGAGGTGAAAGGGCCAGGGGCCGGTGGGGTGAAAATCGTGGCTCCTGTGATCGCCGCAGGCGTTGTGCCGGTGGCGGTCCAGTATGTGGTCAAAGCCACGACGCCAGTGTTGAATGAAGATACGATTGAACATACAGCGACCTATAGTGGAGCCAAGGCAGCCAGCAAATTTTATGCGGACGAAAAGACCGGCATCTTGGTACAGTTCGGCGGGGTGAGGATCACCCGATCCATTGTGAACGATGGGAAGATTCAGACTGCCGCAATCCTGACCTTCACGGTTGACGCACAAGAACTGGCATCCAACGGCCAACTGCAGTTGGTTGGGGACTCCGCACTCGTGCACTTTGGGAAGGTCAAAGTGGAAGATAAGAAGTGGTATATCCCGTGGACGTGGCGCATGAAGGTTAGGGATCGCATCGATGCCGACGTGAATATTGTGATCGAAGGACATTGGCTGGATGACAACGAAGTGTCCCATCGAGAGGATCTCGCCGATCTCCATCTTCGCCTGAGCGATCTGAAGCTCGGAGACACCACCAATATCTCAACTGTCAGAAGCGAGTGGTTTCCGTTGATTCCCAGGAGTAGGAAACCAAAGCTGGGAACGGGGACGTATGTGGTGAAAGTCAAAGTGACCGAATATGACGACTATGGGAAGTTGGTGAACGAAGTCTCGGACGAGGTCTCAACCAACAGGGCTGATTGGGTGAAGAAGATCAAGCAGAGTCTCATGCCGAGCCCATGATGGTGATCTGAAATTACCCGGTCTGGGGTATATGGTCGTTGTACTGGCTTGGCTTTCGTAGGAGTAACGGGAGCCGGAGTCTTTGGTTGGAGGGGATCTCACAGAGGTTCAGGGTGTAAGAAGCCTTCGGGCGGTAGAGGAGTATGGCAGGGATACTCTGTTTGCCCCAGTATTGAGAGGACTCTCTTCTGCACGTAGCCTCGCGTCGACAAGGTGCTGTGAGCATGTTCTTCCACATCGTTGCCGGGTTGATGCTTGGCTACGCCGTTATCTCACTCCTGGAGTCCACGTTTCATCGAGCTATCTACCATGCAAGGCCTCGAACCCGTCGGCTCTGGGCGAGCTACCCGCTGATTGGTGGGCCTTTTCGTCGTGCCTACTTCTCCCATGGCATCATCCACCATTGCTGGACCTTTCGCCGAGATTTCGTGACACAATTTACCAGTGAACACGAAAGAGCGCAGCTTGATCGGAGGATACAGGGCGAGCATAGCTCCTTGATTCAGGGAGAGCATTACGGTCTGACGCTGCGTGGTGCCGGGACTGTCTGGTACAATATTCCGATTCTCCCGTTTGTACTGCTCATCGGACTTGTGCTCGGTCCATGGGGGCTGGTGGGGGTCCTCCCTGTCTTGGGGGCGTATACTTGCCTGGCCAAGTATGTGCATCCCTATTTACATACGCCTCATGACAAAGTTGCTGGTGCATCTCCTATCTTACGGTGGATACTCGAGACAGGCTATGTTCAGTGCCTGAGGCGACATCATTATCTTCACCATCGATATCCTGACTGCAACTTCAACTTGCTGTTGGGCGGTGATTTCATACTTGGTCGATATCGAGCGCCGACTGCACAGGATTGGGAAGAGATGCGCAGGCTTGGGCTGGTCGTGAATGAAAGTGGGAAACCAGCGCACTCTCACCCTAGTCATAGCGCATGAGAAGTCCAAGAGCTAACAGACTCTTTGAAATGGCCGCCGAGCATGGACGTAACGAGCGAAGATGTGAGTCGTATTCCGGGCCGTACGTTGAGCCTCTGAGCGATGCGAGAACGCCGCTGGATAGCCTTTTTGCGCATCCTGTCAGGTTGGCGCGAGGGATGATCACACTGACAGGCGTCGGGAATTGCGGATCGCAAGATACAACAACTCTACGCTTTGAAGTGCCACGCCAAACACGAACTCTGCTTCCTGTCCCTTATGTGGATCGCATTTCCCACTGATTGCCCATCACGCCTAGCCGGTTGCGGTGCCGTCTCGGGTCGCCATGTGGAATCCCGTCGATACTCATGCGGATGTCGGCGTTGACATACCCCACAAGATAGTAACTGTGCTCGACCAGACCTTTGACGATCGGGGTGCAGTCGACCTGGTGTACCTTATTATGCACGTGGGCCGGTCGCGCCGGGCCGTTTGACCCCAGTCGATCCGGATTGCCTTTCGTGAAATCAGAAATGACGAGGGCGGCATCGCCACGATTGTGGTAGACACTGACGCTCCGGGCCAATTCATGCGCTCGTCCCAACGGGTGGCCCTCTTCCAAGGCAGTATCGTCGACGTCGGGTGCGCAGAGGAAGATGTGTTCGAAGATGCGGGGTAGCGCATTGCCAGGGGTGAAGGCATCGCACCGTTCGAGGGCGTTCTCTAAGAGGTAGTTGCCCATCGAGTGGCAGAGGAGATGCAGGTCCTGCTTGCAGAGCTCTTCGTCCGAGCGACGCAGGCCGGCGAGAAAGTCCCGCACTTTCAGAATGCCGCGGCCGATGGCGTTGCCGGACCCGGCCGCCTCTGACCGATCCGATTTATAAGAGACGAAGGGGAGTGCCATCCCGTCGGAGGGCCAGGTGAAGAGCACGACCTGCACCTGCTGCTCGGAGTCTCTCTCCGGACGGGAATTCAACATGGTCTGCAGCGATAGAGCCGTGCCGACGGCGTCGGTCCAGGAGACGTTGTAGCCATGGATGAACAGCAGCACATCCGACTGCTGGCGCATGATCGTTTGCAGATCTGAAAATGCCGCCTGCGAGCCCAGCTTGATGTTCTCTTGTTGGTCTTCGGCGACCGACCGGTTGATCTTTTCCCGATAGGCCACGATGTCTGCGGACTCGGCGCATTTGGCCAGGTACTTGATGAGCCCCTCGCCGTCGCCTTGTCCCATGCTGCCACAGTCCCTCTCGAGAAATTTGGCCATCTTGGATTCATCAACCTTGACGAGGACTCGGCCGAAACGAAGATTCTCGACGCCGTCGTCGCTGAATTTTTTCCCATAGCCATCCGGGTGCCAGCGATCGCCGCCGAGGTGGTTGCGGTTGGTCGCGTAGAAGAGTCGTAATTCAGTCATGGTTAGGGCTCCTTCTGTCACGAACGTGAGGTACCGTGGCGGTGTCTGGCAGTGGCTGCGTAGATGTGCTTATCGGCTTCGATGAGGAAAGTCAAGGCTGAGTAACTGATCGATGGGTGAATGAACGGTTTTGAGGACTCCCGTGTAGCTCCGTCAGAAGAAACCGCCGAACCCGTGCGCGCGCGTCTCGGGAAGACTGTCCGGTCTCATCCTGCTTCTTCCATGAGCCAATCAAGGTGCTGTGCGCGTTGGTCGGTTTCCCCTCTACTTGATAGGCAGTCGCCGAAATTTCTCCGTCCAGAAACCGATCGCCGAATTGGTCGCGCAGGGTCTTCCATTTTGCTCGGTCTGCCATGCAATCCGTTTCAAATCTCAGTCCATAAATCTTCGTAGCACTCCCACGTGCACCCTGAAGGTCGTCGACTGAGAGACCGAGTGATTGTTTGTCCGCATCAGTGGACCACCAAAAGGACAGAGGCAACGCCGGTTGGGCGACCACCGCAGCACCAACGTGCGGATTGTCCAGCAGTGCCACAGGGAG
>CAKKRK010000139.1 GCA_919902665.1 Nitrospiraceae bacterium | reverse complement strand
GTCGGTGGGATGGCGGCCATGCTGGAAATGACGGCGAAAAAGCTCGGCATGACCACGGTGGTGGATCAGGAGGGATTGCTGGTCGGAGTGATTACCGACGGCGACTTACGGCGGTTTATCCAACGGGGAATCGATCTGGTCAATACCACGGCGCAAGAGCTGGCTACGACGAATCCCAAGTCCATTGGGCCGGACGAACTGGCCGCCAAGGCCGTTGAGATGATGGAGCGATTTTCGATTACGACGCTGGTGGTCACCGAGGATGGGCGGAACATCCGTGGGGTGATTCATTTACATGACTTGTTAAAGAACGGAATCGTGTAGGAGACGAATCGGACTATGAACCGCGTTCTGGCAATGTGGCGAGAGATAGGAGCGGAGTCGCTCAATCTGCCCAATCTCTTGACGCTCGTCCGCATTCTCTTGATCCCGGTCTTCATCATTCTCTTCGTCAATCCAACACCAGACCAGTCGCTCGCGGCGGCGATTGTGTTTACCGTTGCGGCGGTGACGGATATGTTGGACGGCTATATTGCCCGCCGAACAGGCCAGGTAACGAAACTCGGCAAACTACTCGATCCGATCGCAGACAAACTCCTGGTGTTGTCGGCACTGATACTTCTAATGAACGTGGATCGGGTCAGCGCGTTAGTCGCGCTGCTGATTATCGGGCGAGAAGTGGCGGTGACGGGAATCCGTGCCATTGCTGCGAGCGAAGGGATGATCATCGCGGCGGAGACGACCGGTAAGTATAAGATGGCGCTCCAAGTCGTGGCCATCATCTTATTGATCTTGGAAGGTACGGGGCTCTCAGCACTCGGCAATATGCACTTAGCCGGCACCGTCACGTTGTATTTGTCGCTGGTTCTGGGCTATCTCTCCGGTGGCCAGTATGTCTGGAGTTTTTGGAAGCAGGTCGTCGCGAAGGGACTGTAGTCAGGATGTTGAAACGAGACCCCAGCTTTGTTCTCGCATCGTTCAGACCCTCAACATACCCACTCGGGAGAGAGCTGCTCCGGCTGTTCGGGGTGGGTGGGTGAGAAAGATTATACCTCGGCCCTTTAAGACACGGGGCGCTCACCATCTCGCGCCCGTCCGCAAACGTGAGGCTCCTTATTCGTCACGTCGCGGACCTCGCTGCGGCCTCGCTGGATGTCTCGTTTGAACATCCTGTAGTACATTGGATTGGACTCCTCCATCAACCTTCTTCGGCAGTAACTGTCACCAAGACGAGCCTGACATGGGTTTGGAATCCCGGGCCGTCCGCCGAACGCTACTCACACCGCCAATTATTGCCTGTACCAGTCTCCTCTTTCTTGTTACAGCTTGCACAGAGAACGGAACGCCTCCTCAGTTAGAAGCTTATGCATATCCGAGTACTTCGATGGTGACCCGATGTGAAACGGGTGCGCGAGCTGGACTCATAGGCGCGACCGATGGGAAAGTCTCCCTTGACGGTATTCGGTACATGGTTCGGACGCCCTCGAACTACGATCCCACATTCGCACACCCGCTCTTGATGGTCTACGCTCCGGCTGGGCAGAGTCGCTGGACATCCGAGCGGCTCACAGGCCTTACGACATCAGCGACCGGCGCGGGGTTTGTCGTCGTCTATACCGATCATAAGCAGTTGAATATTTCGACCATTGAACAGCTTGGAGCCATTCCTGGTCTAGTGGCAAAGGAGTGGTGCATCGATGAGAGCAGGGTATCCGCCACCGGTCATTCAGACGGGGGCACGGCATCCCTGATGCTAGCTGTGATCGAGAAGACGAAAACAGTGCCTGCCACAATCGCGCCGAGTGCTGCTGGGGTAACCGACAAAGACCTTGAGGCGTATCAATGCCGCGCTCCAATCCCGGTCATGATCATGCATGGCAAGAACGACAAGCTGTTTCCAGACTGGGGAGCCCAAACGTCAGCCTGGTGGGCCGGCTGTAATCACTGTGATGTGACGAAGACAAAACCAGTGGAGGGCGGCTGCCGTGCGTACCAAGGCTGTGCCTCAGGCGGTGCAACGCTCTACTGTGAAGGGACGGGCAGCCATCGCGACTGGCCGAATCTGAATCGAGTGATGCTGGAGTTCTTTACGCATCCGGAAAAGTTTTTGTGATGGTCGGAAGCAATCGGGAAGGCAGATAGCATGGAGCAACAGGGACTTTTCTTTGGGCTCATGGTCGTCGGGTATCTCTTGGGAGCTGTCCCGTTTGGCGTCGTCATCTCGAAGGCGATGGGCCTACCAGATCCACGCACGGTCGGGAGCAAAAATGTCGGATTTACGAACGTCCTCCGTGTGTCGGGCAAGACGCCTGGCATTCTCACCTTGATCGGGGATATGGGCAAAGGGTGGGTGATGGGCTTCGCTGCAACGCATCTGCTGCAAGACGAATGGGCCGTTCTGCTCGTCGCGCTCGCTCCATTTCTGGGCCATCTCTTTTCGCCGTTTCTTGGATTCAAAGGAGGCAAAGGTGTCGCAACGGCACTCGGCTCAGTGCTCGGTGTCACGCCGTTGATCGGCTTGTTGCTGCTAATGGCCTGGATCGGAGCAGTTGCTCTGTGGCGCTACTCTTCTGGCGGTGCACTCACGGCCTTTGGACTCTTTCCCATCATTGCTGCGCTGGTCCGACCGACGGCTCCATTTGTCCTGTTCTCTGTGTTGGTGACTGCGCTGATTGTGATGAAGCACAAGGGGAACATCGAGCGGCTATGGAAGGGGACGGAGAGTAAGATGGGGGAGAAGAAGGCGTAGGGGAGTGGTCAGGCTGTCATTCTTGCTCGCGGAACGCGCGCCCTGAGAAGGGCCTCGTTCGATGCGCGCAGTGAACGACAACCTGGCCGCTCCCTTTCTTCCTTTTGAGAGGACAGAAGAACAAGAAATCTATGCGCATGATTCTGGATACAATCGGCTGCCCTTGTGGGGGGAGTGAAGGCCCAGTGATCGACAGCCACGAGAGGATAGAGCCAGGTGTTATTCAGAACATGGAGAGTAAAACGGCCAGTTTAACGATTAGGCTCGTCGAGATTCGCGCAAACACCGAAGGAGGTCATATACATCGCCTGTGCAGCCAGATGAAGAAAAATCCAAGGGACCTACCCTGATTTGGATTCCGACCAAGTCAGAAAAGCGCTGAATGTTCTCGATGAACTCGGATAGCTGCGCATCAGTTGTAGTACCCATAGCAATGCCTTCAAAGTGACATTGCTGGTCTCGGTGAGCCAGAATGCGATGTCGTGCTGCCTTTAGGAATTCTCCATAATCAAGGAGTGCCTTGGCATTTTCACGGATCTCATCGGTCATTAGCGCGTCATCTTCGAGTTGACGCACTATTAACGGAATGGTCAAGTTTTCCCTCTTTTCTCCTCGGACATTTGTATCGGCAGGGTCCATCAGCTTTACCACTTGAAGAATCCAGTCGCGTTGCAGGATTTCTCCTATCTCAGTGAAAAAAGTAGGTGCAATCGCCGTCAATAGATCCCTGTTCTCATGGCAATAAAGAGCGTTGTATGTATTGTAATCGCGCCGAACGATAATCAAGCACTCCCTCAGCTGAAGAAAGTCGTCAATGAGCTTTTGAGAGATGGCCATATGTGGCGGGTTGTGCAGGTCTTTTTGAATGCAGTGTTAGGACTTTCGCTTCGTACGGGCTTCTGCACGGGCTTTGAATTCTTCGTAACGGTCAGCAAGATCCTAGACATATTCGACAATCGCGTTGGCGAAAGTCTGCAGATCTCCAGCATCATCTCGCAAAATGGTGATGTCTTCTGGATGGGCGGCAAGATTTCGAAACGCCTGAAGTTGCTGGCTCCAATTGTATAGGCGGTCGTCAATGACTTTTGTATCGCGCAATTTCTTTATGCCTTCGCCGAGCATAACCTTCTTTTTGGAGTTCGATGGAGTTGTTTCCTTCTCAGATGTCTTTGGTTCAAGAATGTCGCGGCAAGGAGCTTCCAGCGCACGACCAAGCATGACGCAGGCAGCAATGTTGGCACCAGCCTGCAGAGAACGGTCAGCTTCGTTCAAAGAAACGGTAACCGCATGTGGAATGCGCGAGCTTTGAAAAGACTTTGAAGGTGAACACAATGCCACTCTGATTCCAATATAGATGTTTCTGCGCTCACGCTTCGGCTCAGACTCGGTGAAGATGATGGGCAACCGCTTTCGTGAACTGACGAAAGTCGTCCAAATGATGTCGGCAGATCTGATAGACAACATTCCAGTCTATCGCTTGATAGCTGTGGACGGCGATATTCCTGAAGCCAACTGCTTTGGTCAGACGTTCAGCCAGGACAGGATCGATGATCTGAAGTTTTTGGAGAACCCCGAAGTTTTCAGCCATTGTGGAGGGAGGGGTTGCATCAGTCTCGGCAATCAGATGCGCGGCGATATCGACGGAAAGCTGGACAGCGCGTTGGAGATTCAGCGCGATGATGTCCTGTACGTCAGGGTCGCGAACAAGCTGATCTACAGAAGAGGGAGTCTTGCCGGCAATGCGCTCAATGCAACGCCGGAGCGATTCCAATTTGGTTTCGACTAAGTCCCGATCCATGCCTGTCGTCTGTCCGACAAAATGCGGCGGTAGTAGGGCATGACGTCTGCTTCTTCATAGACCATACGCAGAAGAAGTTCGGCGTAACGCGTCCGATCCTGGCACAGGACTCTGCGTCCCTTGGTCAGGATCTGCTGAAGCAACGGGTTGTGAATGCGGTCAAGGTCTATGAGATCCACAGGACGGCCAACAACCAGCGCAAGATCTTCAATGAGGGCGATGTGAGTTTGAGCCGTCAGCGGAGACGAAGACGCAACCGCGATGTCGAGGTCACTGTCGTTGCGCGCGCGATCTTTGGCCATCGAGCCGAATAGAATGGCCAAGCTCACCGACGGGTGGCGAGCCATCACGTACTTGATCTTTTGATCGAGATCAGAAGTCTGGGGTGGCTCTTGCAGTTGCATGCTTCTGAGTATCATGAATGTCTCAAAGCTGCAAGGCAATGCGAGAGCACAGGCCTCATAGTTCCACCATTGAATGTAGATAGCAAGTTAAGTTGTCCGGTGTATGGAGCACAGGATCTGTCCGGTTT
>CAKKRK010000138.1 GCA_919902665.1 Nitrospiraceae bacterium | reverse complement strand
CGAGCAGCACGGCTGCGGTGGGGATGCGGTTTACCGACCGGACGCTTCGGCAGTTTGGAGCGTACCGCAGGCGGTGTGCCTGCCTGGTGTGTCAATCTGCACAAGGCATCATGGTCGCCATGGCCCATCGTATCCACGGCCTCTCTCAGGCAGAAGCGATCGAGACGTCCTGTATTGGCAATGATGATGAATGGTGTCAGTGGACGATTCGATGGCAGGAAGAAAGAGGTTATGGAAAACGGTTCTGGCGGACCGCATCACCGTTGGTTCAGCCCAGACCGGCTCTACCGAGTGAGACCGCACTTCCGGGAGGAAATAGTGAACGGGCCCTTAGCTCTGCGGCTGCCGTGTGTGTGGAACCGACAACTCATGCTTCACGGAATTTTACATGGTTCCTCTGGGGTGGGGTGCTGGGTCTTGCTCTGATGGCAGGGGTGGGAGTTCTCAATCCGGCTGTAAGTTTGGGTGAGGTGTTGTTAGTCGGATTGTGCCCGCTTCTTGTTGTCGGCATCATGGTCAATCGACGGCTGCTTCGTGAGAGCGAACGACGCGAGGCTTTGATCCAAGAGCAAATTATCTTCGTCGAGTCTCGTCACGAGGAATTGCGAGAGGCCTATTTGGAGCAAGAGCAAATGCGGGTGGAGTTGCGTCGGAAAGTGGCGCAACTCACGGCGCTTCATCGAGCGGGGCTCTCATTTGGTTCGACCTTCGAACGAGATGCGCTCTTGCACCAGGTGTTGGAAGCCCTGACGCACGAGCTCAACTACAACAGTGCCATGGTGTCCATGTTTGATCCTTGTGAGAATACCGTCCAACATATCCGTCTGATTGGCGCGCCTCCGGAGGTTGAAACGTTCGCTCAGTCCTGTCGGATTCCAATCACTGATTGTGAGAGTCCCGAGGGGACGGTGGTTCTTCAAGGACGCCCACTGTTGATCAAGGATATCGAGTCGATACGGCACAGCCTCCATCCCCTCAATCAACGTTTAGCCGAATTGAGCGGGACCAAAGCCCTGATTGTGGTTCCCATCAAGGCCAAAGACCGTATCTGGGGCATGTTGACGGTTGATCGCTCGCACAATCAAAGCGTGACGGAAGACGATTTGGAACTGATGATGACGGTCGCGAGTCAAGTTTCCATCGCGCTGGATAATGCTTCAGCCTACCAGCAGATTGAAGAGTGGAATCAGGGGTTGGAGGTCAAAGTCAAAGAGCGCACCGAAGCCCTTGAGCGAGCCGACCGCTTGCGTGCGCAATTCCTCTCCCATGTGTCTCATGAACTGAGAACACCACTCACGTCCATCAAGGGGTTCATCCAAAATCTGCTGGACGGACTGACCGGACCGCTGAATGAGAAGCAGCAGCGCTATCTCGTGCGCATGTCTGACAATTCAGATCGGCTTGTTCGAATGATCGAGGATCTCCTCGATCGCACCCGTATCGAGACTGGGCGCTTGGAGGTGCATCCGGCCGATGTCGAGCTTGAACCATGTCTCGCCGACGTGATTGAGCAACTGAAACCGTTGGCTCAGGTCAAGCAGCAGTCGCTGGAATTTCGTTGTGCCGACACGGACGTCGTCGTGTGGGCAGATCGCGATCGTTTGATTCAGACAGTCGTCAATCTCGTGCAAAATGCCATTAAGTTTACTCCGCCTGGCGGAACCGTGTCGGTTGCCTGCGAGTTGCCGACTCACCGCACAGCAAGGGTTTTAGTTCAAGACACGGGCCCCGGTATTGCTCCGGAATACCTGGACAAGATTTTTGACCCTTTCTTCCGCATCCAGCAAGGCCAGCGCACTGCCCCCAAAGGGTTGGGATTAGGCCTGTCAATTGTGAAAACGCTGGTGGAGCTGCAAGGAGGGGAGGTGGCAGCTCGTAATCGTCCCGAGGGCGGCGCAGAACTGTCCTTTACGATTCCGATCCATGCCGTGAAGGTCCCACTCTTACTTGAATCCCATCTCCTGAGCCAACACATCTTAGTGGTGGATGATGATACCGACATTCAGCAACTGCTTCATGACCGACTAATAGCAGAAGGGTATCAGACGTTTTCGGCATTCGATGGCCGTCACGCGTTGACACTTCTCGAGTCACGAGAGTTCGATGGGATGATTCTCGACATTGGAATTGGTCAGATCGACGGCCTGGAAGTGCTACGACGGGTGCGTTTGACGAATCAACACCTTCCGATTATCATGATTACGGCGTCGGGATCTCAAGAACTTGCCGTGCAGGCTATCGGGTTGGGCGCTCAAGCCTACCTGCTCAAACCGTTCGACGCAGTCCAACTTCAACAAACCATGGATCGGTGGTTCCGACGTGCATGACCTTCGCGGCATGCTAGGTCAGTGCCACTGTGGGCTTGTCTGGAAGGATCGACGTCTGTTCCCATTGAGACCGTTCATCATAAGTGGATTCTCCCTGCTGCTGATTCTTTTCAGCGCCACCTGGTGTTCCTCACCGACGTTCGCTCAGGTTCCCCGTATTCAAGGACAGGGAGCGGCTGCATCTGGGATGGGAAATGCCTTCGCTGCTCAGGCCGACAATCCGTCTGCGTTGCATTACAACCCAGCTGGGATGACTCAGCTCCGTGGTGTGCAATTCATGGCGGGGGGACTTCTTGCCGGCGGGCCGCTTAGCCATAGAAGTCCGGACGGTACCACGACGGCTGGTGATCACGATGGTGTCGTCGCGTGGCCTCCCCCCGCCCATAATTATATTACGGCAAATCTCCAAGGCCTTGGCATCCCCCTGCTTGATAAGCTTACGGTAGGGGTTGGGGTCACAACCCCGTTTGGTTCAGCGACACGGTGGCCAAGTACGAGTCCTTTTAGTGCAACCACGACATTCAGTGCCTTGCCGTTATTCGATATCAAACCGACGTTCGCGTATCAGCTTCTTCCGGATCTCTCGATTGGAGCAGGGATCGACATCTACACCTTTTCCAGTCTGTTCGGAGAGGGCCATGCCGAATTCCAACGAATCCTCCCCCCTGGGAATAGGGTTGAGGTGAATGGGAAAGACACAGCACTTGGATTTAACATCGGCACGTTATATACCGCATTGCGGAACGCAGACGGATTACCGATTGTGAACGTTGCCGTTGTCTACCGAAGTCAGGCCACGCTCCATTTGGATGGAGTGCAGTTGG
>CAKKRK010000137.1 GCA_919902665.1 Nitrospiraceae bacterium | reverse complement strand
AACCTCTGACCTTTGGGTTATGAGCCCAACGAGCTACCAGGCTGCTCCACCCCGCATTCGGAGACTAACAAAGCGGTGAATGACAAGTCAAGTTGAGGTGTGGCCTGATTGCATTCTCGGAACCACGATGCTAAAGCGATAGTATGCGGATTGTCTTTATGGGCACACCCGAATTCGCCGTGCCATCGCTTGAGGCGCTCCTTGGATCAGAGGATCAAGTGGTCGGAGTCGTCACGCAGCCGGATCGACCGAAGGGAAGAGGTCATCAGCTCGTCGCGCCGCCCGTGAAACTGGTCGCGGAGCGTGCTGGTATTTCTATTCTACAGCCGCTCAAAATTCGTACACCCGAGTTCTTGCAGGCCCTTGCTGCCTGGCAGCCTGATCTCATCGCCGTGACAGCCTACGGACGCATTCTGCATACGCCGATTCTTCGGCTCCCAGCGATGGGTTGCGTGAATGTCCACGGGTCTCTGCTGCCGAAATATCGAGGCGCAGCACCGGTCCAATGGGCGGTGATCAATGGCGAGACCAAAACGGGTATTACCACGATGCTCATGGATGAAGGAATGGATACGGGACCGATGCTGCTCCAAGAGGAGTTGGATATCTCGTGTGATGATACAGCCGGGACATTGGCGCCTCGTCTGGCGGAGCTGGGTGGTCGGCTGCTCGTCGACACCATCGCACAGTTGAAAGCAGGGACGTTGGTGCCGAAGAGGCAAGATGATGGACAGGCGACCATGGCGCCGCTCTTGAAAAAAGAAGACGGCCTGATCGATTGGACAATGAACGCCACGTCGCTTGCCAATCGGGCACGAGGGCTTTCTCCCTGGCCAGGGGCCTATACGTTTATGGGTGAGGAGCGTTGGAACATATGGAAAGCAGTCTCGATTATGGGTGTGACGACTGAGAGACCTGGAACGATCGTCACGGTGAATAAGCAGGTGATTCTGGTGGCGACAGGCGAGGGCATTCTTGAGATTCATGAAATCCAAACAGCCAATTCGAAACGCATGTCGGTAGTCCAATTCCTGGCTGGGCACCGAGTCACGGCCGGTATGCAACTGGGTTCACCGGCTGCATAACTCTTCTCTTCACAACAGTCGCCATCTCCTTGTTCCAACTATGAGTGACGAAAGACCGGTGGGTACGGATGTGCGGGGGCTCTCTCCACGATCTATTGCGCTCTCTATCCTCCTGTCCTGTCAACGAACTGATGACACACTCGATGAGCTGATTGAACAACGAGCCACATCAATTCCACAGCCCCGTGACCGCTCGCTGGTCATGGAACTGGTCTACGGGACCTTACGGCGACAAGAGACGGTTGATTGGAGGCTTGATGCGGTTCTCGCCAAACCTCTCCACAGATTGCCGATGGTCGTCCAAATGTTACTGCGGCTTGGCGCCTACCAGCTCCTGTTTCTCGATCGTATCCCTGCTTCCGCAGCGGTGAACGAAACCGTCCTCTTGACGAAGTCCTACGCGAAACAAGTAGGCCGCGATTGGAGCGGGTTGGTGAACGGAGTCCTGCGCAATCTTGTTCGTGTGCCGGCGCCACCTTTCCCAGACCCAGCAAGTTATCCGGCTCAATCGTTGTCTATTCGGTATGGAATTCCAATATGGCTGACAGAGCGGTGGCTCGGCCGAATGGGACTTGAACAAGCAGAATCGGCTTGTCGAGCAAGCAGTACGGCCCCAGGTATCACTCTGCGAGTGAACGCTAATCGACTCACCAGGGAAGAGTTTTTGGAGAAGTTGCGGCAGGCAGGTATTGCGGCACATCCGACCGCCGTTAGTCCTGTCGGGGTGGTGTTGGGAAAAGGTCAGACTGTCACGGCGTTGCCAGGGTTTCAGTCTGGCGATTTCTATGTGGAAGATGAAGCGGCTCAACTCATTCCTCGGATCCTTGATCCGCAACCTGGCGAAACCGTGCTGGACGCCTGCGCCGCTCCAGGCGGCAAGGCAACGCACCTGGCTGAACTCATGGGTAATCGTGGACCGATTTATGCTGTTGATCGGAAGACTCTCCGCATGGACCTCCTTCGACAAAATTGTGGACGGTTGGGCGCGCAGAGCGTCGTGCCGATCGTCGGCGATGTGAGAACACCATCCGAATGGGCCAGGGTGATCACCCGTGAGCCGAACCTCCACAAGGACCCGCCGCTATTCGATCGGATACTTGTGGATGCCCCGTGTAGTGGGTTGGGTGTGTTGCGCCGACACCCTGAAGCGAAATGGCGGAAGGACAGTTCGACGTTCGCCAGGCACCAGGCACTTCAAGCTGAAATCCTTGCCTCAGTGGCTCCGTGCTTGCGACCCGGTGGGGTGCTGGTCTATAGTACATGTTCAGCAGAAACCGAAGAAACTGAAGAGGTTGTGAGCAGCTTTTGCAAGGGCTATCACGACTGGACGCGTGAATCCGTGGCCCCGTGGCTTCCTTCTACGGCGCTCCCCTTTGTGACCGTGAGCGGGGCGCTCTCCACCATGGGTAATGATTGTGGAATGGACGGATTTTACGCCGCTCGGTTAAGGAAAAAGGGGTAATGGGGAAACCGTTGTACATCGCGCCCTCGATTCTGTCTGCAGATTTCGCACGGTTGGCTGACGAGGTCGCCGCCGTGGAGCGCGCGGGCGCCGATTTCCTTCACGTGGATGTGATGGACGGCCACTTCGTACCGAATCTGACGGTGGGGCCACCTATTGTGGCAAGCCTGAAGAAAGTCACCAAGTTGCCGCTTGATGTACATTTGATGATAACCAACGCTGATGCCTTTATCCCTGAATTTGTGGATGCCGGCGCGGATTATCTCACCGTTCATGTCGAAGCCTGTCCGCATCTTCACCGGACGATTCAGCTGATCAAGGAACGCAAGGTCAAAGCCGGTGTGACGCTGAATCCTGCCACGCCGATGTCATTGCTCGAAGAGATCTTGGGCGAGGTCGATCTCGTCTTAATTATGTCGGTCAATCCAGGCTTCGGTGGGCAGAAGTTTATCCCCTCGGTGCTCAAGAAAATTGCCCAAGCGCGAACCATGCTGGATCAGATCAACAGCCATGCGCTACTTGAAGTCGATGGCGGCATCAAGGCGGAGAATGCTCGAGAAGTGGTGGCTGCCGGTGCCACGGTCCTGGTGGCCGGGTCCGCCATTTTCTCTCAACGCGACTACACGGCCACGATCGCGGCTCTGCGAGCAGCCGGAGAAACAGTCGTCTCACCGGCGCTTCGCGCCGCGGGTCATCGATAGGTTATTTCGGGTGGATACCTCCGCACTCATCGACAGTCTGCACCCCCTGGAAATCAAAGTGCTCCTGGCCCTGGCCACGCGCCCGTCTGGAACTGCTTTGGGCAGCGAACAGTTGGCCGACGCAGCTGAGTTGGAGGCATCTCAACTCAGCATGGCGATTGAGTGGCTCTTGGCCAAGTCGCTCATTGCCGTGCAGACGGAGACAGTGACACCCATTGTGTCACTGACGAAGGTTGGTGAAGAGTACTACCAGACGACCTCACCCATCGAGCGGGTGTTGGCGGCCGCTCGTGACGCGACCGGCACGGGAAAACGGTTGACCATTCCCGATTTGCAATCCCAAGACGGACTGGATCCGTCCGACGTCAGCAAGGCGGTGGGTCGACTCAAAAAAGAAGGCGTGCTCTTGATCATCCAAGGGGGCTGTATTGAAACAACCGGGCGACCAAGCCCGACGGCCGATGCGCTCAGAGCCCTCCTGGGACAGTTGCATGAATCGTCGAAGGAACTGGATGGCTTCACGGGAACCCATCGACAGGTCATCGAAGATTATGCGGTGAAACGTGGGAACGCCAAGGAACCCTTCCGTGTCGATGAGCGAGTGGCTCGGTCGTTTGTCCTGTCCCAGGACGGCGTGAGCGCGGCCTCACAGCTCCTGACGCAAGGAGTGACGGAGGAAGTCTCGCAGTTGAGTCCAGACTTGTTGAAGGATGGGAGTTGGCGTCAGACGCGCTTGAGAAAGTACACCATCAGTCTGCGCCCGCCTCGTATCGGAACAGGAAAGAAACATCCCTATCGCGAATTTCTCGATACGGTCAAAACTAAACTTGTGAGCATGGGGTTCCAGGAGATGCGGGGGGCGCTGGTCGAAACCGAGTTCTGGGATATGGATGCCCTGTTCATGCCGCAATTCCATCCGGCTCGGGACATTCACGATGTCTATTTCGTCAAGGAGCCCAGCCATACCACCGCCGTGGGTGAGCCGTTCTTGTCGCGTGTGGCCAAGGTGCATGAGAACGGCGCAGAGACTGGTTCCACAGGCTGGGGCTATTCGTTTGATGTGCATCGGGCTAAACGGTTGGTGTTGCGGAGCCAGGGCACGGCGGTGTCGGCTCGAAGGCTTGCCGCCTCGCCACAGATCCCCGGGAAGTATTTCTCGATCGCCCGGTGTTTTCGCTATGACCAAGTCGACGCCACCCACGCCACCGATTTCTTCCAGGTGGAGGGGATTGTGCTGGGAGAAGACATCAACTTTCGGACGCTGTTGGGGCTCCTGAATTTGTTTGCCCGGGAAGTGGCCCAAGCGAAGGAAGTGAAGTTCTTGCCAGCCTATTTCCCGTTTACCGAACCGTCGGTCGAGATGCATGTGCGGCATCCACGCTTGGGATGGATGGAACTCGGCGGCGCGGGTCTCTTTCGTTCCGAAGTGACGTTGCCGCTCGGCGTGACGGTGCCGGTCATTGCCTGGGGGTTGGGGCTTGATCGTATGGCGATGGTGGCGTTGGGCATCCATGACATCCGTGAGCTTTTCACCGACAATCTGGAATTGATCCGCACGACCAGAGGACTGTTCTAACTCCACGTATGCCTACCATCACGATTTTCAAGGACGATTTAGAGTCGCTTCTGACGGGTGAGGACGGTATCGACCGTGGCATTCCGATGGCTCAGTTGGAAGAGTGGCTGATGCTCGTGAAAGGCGAGCTGAAGGGGCACAATCCGGAAACCGGAGAGTTGCGTATCGAATTGCAAGACAGTAATCGGCCGGATCTCTGGTGTTGCGAGGGGATTGCCCGACAAATTCGTATCAAGCAGCAAGGCCGGTTGAAGCCGTATGCCTTCTTCGCCGAAACACCGACGTCGCCGCATCATCTGATCGTGAAGCCTGGCATGGAGCAGGTGCGCCCCTATGTGGCAGCTTGTACGGCCAAGGGATATCGGGTGACTGAGAAGGGGTTGGCTCAGCTGATTCAAACTCAGGAAAAGATCGCCGACATCTTTGGGCGGAAGCGCAAGACCGTCTCCATCGGAATCTACCAACTGCGCAAGATTACCTTTCCCGTGACCTATGAGCTGGTGAAACCGGACGAAGTGCGGTTTACCCCGCTGGGTATGGAAACGGCGATGACCCTATCGGAAATTCTCATGGTCCATCCTAAGGGGTTGGAGTATGGGCCTATCTTGGCCGTCCAAAGTTTGCTTCCCATCCTTCGAGATGCGAAGGCTCAACCGTTGTCCTTTCCCCCGATTATCAATAGCCGGGAAATCGGAGAGGTACGGGTGGGTGATGATGAGCTCTTCGTTGAAGTGACCGGGACAGATCTGCGCATGGTAATTCTGTCGTTGAACATCTTCGCGGCGAATTTGGCCGACCGCGGCGCAACCATCGAGCCGGTGGAAGTACGATATCCAACGAGCACGGTACTGGGCACACGAGTCAAAACACCTCAAGATTTCGGGAAGCCAGTGACCATTCCGATGAAAGCGATTGAACAGGCATTGGGCCAGGAGCTCGGCGAGGCACTGGTGCAGCAAGCCCTTGAGGCTTATGGGTATGACGTGTCGGCAGAAAAAGGGTCGGTGAAAGCCAAGCTCCCACCATATCGCCATGATCTCATGCATACGATGGATGTGGTTGAAGACGTCGCCATGAGTCGTGGATATGCCGAGTTTACCCCTGTCATGCCGGCGCAATTTACAGTGGGAGGATTATCCGCCATTGAGCAGCTGTCCGATCGATCCCGAGAATTGATGGTGGGACTCGGCTTTCAGGAAATCATTTCGAACATTCTCGGCTCACCGGACCAGTATTGCCGTGCTATGCGTCTGGAAGGAACGGAGTGGGGGAGGACAGTCGAGGTCGATAACGTCATGTCGCTCAGCTTTTCCTGCCTCCGACAATGGATGCTGCCATCATTGCTGCGTATCGAAGCCGCCTCGAGTCGGGCGTTCTACCCCCATCGCCTCTTCGAGGCCGGTGATGTGGCGATTCCCGACGGGACCCACGAGTTGGGGTCTCGAACAGAAACCATGATAGGCGCCTTGATCGCTCACGCCACCACCCATTTTTCAGAAATCCATTCCTGCCTGGATGTGTTGTGTTACTACCTCGGCAAGGACTATAGCCTTGAGCCAGTGCAGCATCCATCCTTTCTGGAAGGCCGTGCCGGCCGCATTCTCGTGTCGGGCAAGCCGGTCGGCGTCATCGGCGAAGTCCATCCAGAAGTCCTCGAACGCTGGCAGATCTCCATGCCGGTCGTGGCCTTCGACCTGAACCTCTCGCAGCTGATGGGGCTTGGGTAGAAATCGTTCTCTGAGCGAGGGTCGTGAAAGGGGGAGACGACACATTGCCGGCTCCCCTTTCAAACGATATTCGACTAGAGCGTAGAGTTATGCAGCGACAGGAGTCAGGTGTTGCTTGGCAAGGCCGCACAACTTTTCAAAGCCCGCCGCATCCTTGATGGCCATATCCGACAAGACCTTCCGATCCAACAACACATTGGCTTTCTTGAGCGCGTTGATGAACCGTCCGTAGGTTAGCCCTTGGGCCCGAACGCCGGCGCTGATGCGGGCAATCCACAATTGCCGGAAATCTCGCTTCCGATTCTTACGGCCCGTATAGGCATATGTCTGCCCCTTGTCGACGCTTTCTGTCGCTGAACGGAAGAGCCGACTTTTCCCGCCGTACTGGCCTGACGCCAGCTTAATCCGCTTCTTTCTCCGTTGCCGAGTTTTTGGTCCACCTTTTGCGCGAGGCATGATTCATTACTCCTTTTGGGTCCTGAAATTCACAACACTACACGATAGTCGTCTACGCATACGGCAGGAGACGATTCAATGTAGCAACAACCGTGGTATCCACCACTGCTGTTCCGCTCAGGCGGCGCTTTCGGTCGTGCCGCTTGCTGGTCAGTATGTGCCGCTTGCCCGCCTTGCGGCGGACAATCTTGCCGCTTCCCGTTTTGGTAAATCGTTTGCTCGTTCCTGAATGCGTCTTCATTTTCATCAGAAAAATCCCTTTGGTTGATCGATCACCGCATCGCACGTCAATTATTTATTTGGGCGCCACAATCATAATCAAACTTCGTCCCTCCATGCGGGGAGCATACTCGATGGTGCCGGCTTGCGCCAATTGTTCAATGACGGAATTCATCACGG
>CAKKRK010000136.1 GCA_919902665.1 Nitrospiraceae bacterium | reverse complement strand
GAGCCGGCTGGGACTCGAACCCAGGGCCCTCGCCTTAAAAGGGCGATGCTCTACCGACTGAGCTACCGGCTCACAAGAGGGATATGGAAACTGGCACTAACGTCGTTTGTTCATTCGTTCTAACACTGCGACGGACCAACGCTGGCCCATCCTAACATTCCTGGATGACCGATGACCATTGACTAATTTTCAGGAGCGTTTGGAGCGGCGACGAGAGCAATCCAAAGGATTGCGCAGCATGATCGTTTCGGCACGCTTAGATCCGGTCGAGATCATATCGATTCGGCACTGTGCCAACTCTTCGATGCGGGCAAGGTATCGTTTCGCTTCGACCGGGAGCCGCTTATAGCTGGTCGCCCCTGTCGTCGCAGCAGTCCACCCTTTCATCCGTTGATAGACCGGCTCGCAACCGGTCAACATGTCCAGGTCGGCTGGCATATCTTTATGGATGGTGCTCCCATGCCTGTAGCCGGTACAGAGTTTCAACTCCTTGCAGCCATCGAGCACATCGAGCTTGGTCACGGCTAGGGAGGATAATCCGTTGACTTGTGTCGCATGGCGGACAACGACAGCATCGAACCAGCCACATCTTCTGGCACGCCCCGTAGTCGAACCGAACTCCTTTCCACGTTCTTGTAACCCCTGTCCAACCGCATCGGTCAGCTCAGTTGGAAAGGGGCCACTGCCCACCCTGGTGGTATAGGCCTTCGCAATGCCCAGAACCGCATCGATCATCGTGGGACCCACGCCAGTTCCCGTGCAAGCGCCACCGGCCGTTGAACTGGACGAAGTCACGTAGGGATAGGTGCCGAAATCCACATCCAGATGCGTACCTTGCGCCCCTTCAAACAAGACGGTCCTGTTCTTCCCGATCGCGCGATTGAGTAACGTGGTTGTATCGACGATATAACTCCTGAGTCGATCGGCATACGCCATATATTGGTTGAAGACTTTGTCGACCTGAAATGTCTCGACTTTGTAGAGTCGCTCTAAAAACCAGTTCATCTCGACAAGATTCTCTTCGAGTTTTTTCTTGAACAATGGTGGGTTCAGCAAATCCCCCATAAGAATTCCGATCCGCGCCATCTTGTCAGCATACGAGGGTCCAATCCCACGTCCGGTCGTGCCGATTTTCCGTGACCCTTTGGACTGTTCTGACGCGCGATCGATTGCTTTATGGTAGGGCAAGATGACGTGAGCCCGCTGACTAATGACGAAATTCTTCCCGAATTTCACACCCTGACCTTGTAGGTGATCCATCTCCTCGATCAGAGAACTAGGATCAACGACCACGCCGTTGCCGATGGCACACAACGTGCCACGATACAGAATCCCTGAAGGGATGAGATGGAAAACAAATGTTCCACGATCGTTGATGACCGTGTGTCCAGCGTTGGAACCGCCTTGATAACGCACGACGATATCGGCGTTTTGGGCTAAGATATCGACGATCTTGCCCTTGCCCTCATCGCCCCACTGAGCACCAATAATGACGAGATTGCCCATAGTTAAAGATATCCGCAGCCGGAGTTGACACGAAAAAATGGCTCTGACCAGATTGGGAGATCAGAGCCAAGGGGCCTCATGGTAGGTGCAGCCTATTCTTTTGTCAAGATGGTCGTTGCGATACTGTAGCTAGCACATCATCTGTCCGGTTTTTGTAGCACGTGAAGTGTCCGGTTTA
>CAKKRK010000135.1 GCA_919902665.1 Nitrospiraceae bacterium | reverse complement strand
CCAGCGTGACATAGAGTGTCGTGTCAGTGAGTCTCCACGTTCGGAGCTGTTCGGCTGCTTTACGGATTACGACCATCTCTGCGTGGGCTGTGGGATCCTGTGAAATTTCTCGGTAGTTGTGACCCGCCGCGATCACTTCATGGTTGTGCACGAGGACCGCACCGACGGGGACTTCCCCTGCCTGTGGGGCGAGAGCTGCCTGCTGGAGAGCCAGCTCCATGTAGTGGGAGTCCTGTGGTTCTTGTTCCATCGATGGAGATATCGTGGAGTCATTGACGATCATTCCGCATGCTAGCATAGGAGCTGGAGAGAGGGACAGAAGAGGGGAGACAAGGTAAGCGTGGGCCGACGTTCGGAGACGAGGCAAGAGGAAGAGTGGCAATGGTTCGACCTAGGGGATTCGCGTTGATCGCCCGCTTCCCTCAACCAACAGTGCTCTCAGCTCTTCCAGCTCGGCTTCTCGCTGAATTAACTGATCTTTGACCTCTGCCAGTTCAGCCATGCGGCGTTGCAGTTCTTCTCGGGTTTGGGCGAGTAGTTCCGCTCGTTCGCTGAGCTGCTGTTGGAGAGCCGCCAGCTGAGCGCTCGTTTCCTCCGCTTGAGACTGCAGCTGAGCTAACTTCTCCCTGTCTTCGGCCATGTGGGTGGAGGAGTTCCATCCAAAAGACACCAGGATGATCAGGACCACCAAGATGACCGTTCCCAACGCCCACCCGAATGATGTGGCCGGTGGGGATGACGGTGGGAAGAGATGATTCATCCATTCACCCGGCTGAAGGCTTCGTTGAGAGGGTGATTGGGTTTCTGACTCAGTGGCAGAGGTCGGCACAGGGGATGACAGAATCTTGCCTTTTAAGCCTCGAGGCGGAGGCGTGATGGCGAGTCCGAACGGTAACGTCACCGCCACCGACTGATACTCTTTCAGCGTCGCGTGACAGGAGCTGCATCCTGAAAGCAGATGGGCCTCCAAAGCCCGTCGTTCAACCCGCTCGAGCGCTCCGGCGGCGTATATGGGGACAGCGGCTTCTAACTGGTCATGTGTCATACCGCTTCATCCTGTGCCCAAGATGAGTGCAATGCCTCGCGTAGGTGCGCCATACCGAGCACGATGGAGGTCTTCACCTCCTCGATCGGCTGATTGAGCCGTGCCGCGATCTCTGTATCGGGTAGGCCCTCATAGTAGGCCAGCTCAACCGCTTGTTGTTGTTTCTGCGGCAAGGTCGCCCATGCCTCTCTGATCAGATGCCGTAGTTCTTGGTCGGTCTGTGAATCAAACGGATCGCTCTGGCGGTCGTCGAATGGGCTTGTCCGGGCATCGTCGATGGACGAGCTGATGTGGCGGGGAGTACGAGGGCCGCGTGTCCGCAATCTGTCGAGAGCCCGGCTGCGTGTCAGTGTAATGAGCCAGGCAATGGGGGTGCCTCGACCGACATCATAGCGAACGACCTTTCTCCAGACGTCGAGATAGATCTCCTGGAGGACGTCCGCGGCTTCTTCGCGGTTCCCGAGGATGCGCAATGCCAGACTGAATAAAACTGTACTGGATTGATCGTAGAGTTGGCTCAGGGCAGGTTGCTCGCCTTTGGCGACTCGAGCCACGAGTTTGGGATCAATAGTCGAGGCGGCGAACTGAGACGCTGTGTCCATAGCGCGTAGCTTGAGGAGATTGACGTGGTGATCCATGAACCGGTCCACACTATAGCACCCTCGATTCGCTCCACGAAGAAATCGCAAAAAAGAATGCGGAGGGTTGTGGCCTGCTCAAAACACGAAATCTATTGGCGAAAGGATGATGTCGGTTGTGTAGCGACGCCGGTGCCGATCCATACGACGGCATATTGAGGGGCGTCAGCTTCTATGTGGAAGAGTCGGGTGATAGAGAGGCCGTAGTTATTGGGAAGGCCTTGTCGGGAACATAGAAGCCCACGTTCCTCGCGTCCGCTGAGAGGCAAGCGAGTCAGGCTCTGATTGGAGACGATTAAGAAGGTGTGATGCAGAGATGGAGCAGAAGATCGTTGTGGCAGAGGGATCGAGGGTGAGCTGATCTATCAGGATGCGGAAAAAGACCGCCAGCGGCGTTCCCCCATCGCTCAGAGGCTCAACGTACGGCCCAGAGTACGATTCGCCTCTTTGCTCGCTGCGGCCTTGCTGGACGGCATTTTTGCGCATCCTGCGTGGCTATTCAACGTCGTCTCACACCGAAATATCTGTGATGGCGACACAGGTCGAGATGAGTTTTTCCGCAGCCTGCTATAGAAACTTTGCCAGCTCTGTGGCTGCTTGGCTCGCCCCGGTCAGGGGAGGAGGTGCGATGGTTGAAGGGAGGTCAAGAACCTTGTTGAGCGCTGACAACCACTGGCCCTGTGAGAAGTCGCTCATAGAGAGTTCAACGCCTCGTCCATATCGATGCAGATACTCCACCAACGGCTGTTCGTCGACGAAGTTGTACCGGCGTACATACACCATTGGCGTGTGTAATGCGACCGCTTCGAGCAAGGTTCCGTATCCCGGTTTGGTCATGAGGACATCAACCGAGGCCACCAACGTTTTAAACGAAAACGGGAGAGATTTGGTAGAAACGAATCGCTTGCTGGTCGATGGGATCGAACCGTCGAAAAGGAATCGATAGCCGGTGAGCGATTCCAGTCTGTCGAACGGGAGTGAGTCCAACGGAATACCGCCGAATCCGATGAGCACGGTGCGTTCGCCAGGCGTGAGCTTCAGGAACTCGGTGAGTTGTTCACGAGCTGAAGGAGCCGGTTCGGCGATCGGTCCAATGTCGATCAATTTTTTGAAGATCGTCATGGTAGGAGCCGGCGTAATTCGTAGCGCGAGATCAGCTGCGCCGTAGGCCTGTCGAATCGACTGGATGATTACCCGTCCGTCAATCGATGGAGGGGTCTGGTAGTCGGATAGGACAAGGTCCCAGGTCAAACTGACGAGCGTGATGGTAGGAATTGCAGCCGCCTTTCCCGCCGCCAAGGCCAAATACGGAGTATCGGCCAAGACAAGATCCGGAGCGGCAGCACGCATGGCGTCAATCTCAGTTTGAAGGCGATCATTCCAAGTGCTGTGGAATCGGTGATGTTGGTGCCAGGTCGCCTCCACGTCGATTGTCATGGGGCCGTTCTGAATGCACCCGATGTCCTGCTGAACGGCGCTTGTTTCCCAGGGAATCGTGAGGCGATCTGTGAAGAATGATGCGGGGACGGTGGTGCGAAGAAGAACTCGAAGGTTCGGAACGAGGCGGCCTAGTGCATTGAGCACCGGCACGACTTGTGCGGCGTGACCAAATCCATGTCCTGAGATAGCAGCCCAGATCAGCGGCATAGGCAGGAGCGTGTGAGCATCACGAGTGAACGATAGAGCAGGAGGAGTCTACCTCAACTAGTAGAATGATCCGATTCCATTGGAGCGATATTGTATGTCAGCTCAAGATCGAACTCGTCAACCAACTCATTAAATGCGCCGGCCCCCATATCAGACCGCACTTCGGCCATGACAAGGTCGATGGCCGGGGCAGCGTGTTGACCATATTGCGTGACTGCTGATTCAATTCGTTTTCTGGCATCGTCGAGGTTCACGGAGAGACTCCTTCTGTCGATAAGAGTAGAGGCGCAGTTATCTATAGCGACCGTAGCAACTCCTGCATCTCGGGCACAAGGTCCTTGCCGCCGTTGGATCGTCCAGAATATACCGCCTCGATACCAGCAGTCAGAACAGGCTTGGCCTCGGAATTCCTGCCTAGTCGGATTAGCGCACGGCCGAGAGCCAGGTGAGAGGCCACATGGGTCGGGTCCAATTGCGTGGCGACCGTCAGATGCTCGACCGCTTCTTCAACGCTGCCGTTTTCCTGAAGAATCTTATTGCCGAGCCCGTAACGGCCCAGGAAACCCTTGGGATTCTTGGCGACCATCTGACGAAACGCATCAATATCCATGGATCTTGGTTCCAGTGATCGAGCGGTACTATACCACCAGAACGGCAGGATCGGCCAGATGAGAACGGTGGTTGGAGAGAACGCCCCAGTCTTGCTACGGCGTCGTGACTGGAACAAGAGCACGAGTGGAGTGTGCGATTGCGGGTCTTTTGGCTTTCACAGTCACCGTGCGAATGCCAGTGTCCAGGAGCGGGGCGCTGCTAGCCATATAGAGATTGGTGTCTCGAACGAGCTGTTGAGTCAGGTCCGTGAGGCAGGCTTCCGTCACGTGTCCCTTGAGCTCATCGATCATGACCGGTGTGGCACCGAACAGTTTGTAATAGACCGTGCCGGATGAGCGGCCTTCGTAGCGTGTGACGTGACCGTCCCACCGTTCGAGCTCCAGGGCGACCGTTGC
>CAKKRK010000134.1 GCA_919902665.1 Nitrospiraceae bacterium | reverse complement strand
TCATGTTCCCCCCACTCGGACAGGTCTCGGCTCAGGCCGCGGCACCGACCGAGATCATCATCCTGGGAGATGCCATTTACTTGCGATGGGAGCATAACGGCCAGCTCCAAGAGGACAGTCTGCTGTTCATCAAGGACGATGCGAAGATCGAAGGATCGTTCGTGAACAACATGGGAGGATGGGGACCGATCAGCGCCAAACGCATGGCCCCCTGTCAGCCTTAGCGGATGTTGAAAAAGGCCTCCAGCTTTGTTCTCGCATCGCTCAAGGCCTCAACGTACCAACCGCGTACGACTCGGCCTTTCACTCGCTTCAGCCTAGCTGGAAGGCCTTTTTGAACATCCTACTTTATCTCCTTCAACCTCCTGCCCCACGGTAGGTGCGCCAAGCCAGCACCGCCCACCCCACGATGAACAACGCTCCACCGACCGGCGTCACCGCTCCGAGCCAACGTACTCCCAACAACGACACGCCATACAGACTGCCGGAAAATAACACCATCCCTGCCAAAAACAGCCAGCCCGCTTTGGCCGCTCCCGCGTCGCGGCTGATCCGCACCGCAAACCCACTCAAGACCATGCCGAAGGCATGATACATCTGATAACGGGTCGCCGTGTCGTAGACGGCCAACATTGGTGGCTCCAGGATTTCCTTCAGCATATGAGCGCCGAATGCACCGGCTGCCACGCCGAGTCCGGCACAGAGACACCCAACAACGACCAACCGCCGAGATGAGACATCGACATCCATTGGACACTCCCCACTGATACATCGGTTGCAGACCTAGTAGGCTGCGGAAAAACTTATGTTGACCTGTTGTCGCCGTCACGGATATTGAGGCGTGAGACGACGTTGAATAGTCATGCAGGATGCGCAAAAAGGCTGTTCAGCAAGGCCGCAGCGAGCGAAGAGGCGAATCGTACTCTGGGCCGTACGTTGAGCCTCTGAGCGATGCGGGAACGCCGCTGGCGGTCTTTTTCCGCATCCTGCTAGGCGATCATACGCGATCCCACCCGAATACTCCATCCGACGCATCGTGGCCGATGACCGTTCTCCGTACGGGTATGCTATAGTTTTCCTATGGCTCAACAGGGTGTAACAAAACTGCTCGTTTCGCTCTCCACCTTGCTACTCATGGTGGGAAGCGGGCTTGCGTCGGCTGAATCCCCACAGACCGAACGCAGTAAAGGCCTGACCGTCGAAGACCTCGCACGTGGGGTACGGAGCGCCGCGCAGAACATCGAAAAAGAAATCCCCAAGATCGGACCGGCAATCGGCAAAACCGTCAAGTCCATCACTGGGAATAGTTCGGAAAAGAAACCAACTGATCAACACACCCCTGCCAAGAAATAGCCCTCGATCCCGGCCAAGAGGGATACGTACAAATCTGCCTTTGATTCTTTCTCTCAAATCCTGGTATGTTGTGCTTCGATTTTCATTGACACAACGCACAGGCGACCCCCACTTCTCACGATGAAGCGCCTGTGTCACGCAGAAACATCCGCGGGATCGAACAGGCTCATCTACAAGAGGATCGCCATCATGTGGGACAAAAAACGAGAACTCGAAGCGAACGATGCAAATTTTACGGTTCTAGGAAAAGACGTCACGTTCAAAGGCATCGTCCATTTTCACAGCACCGTTCAAATCGATAGTTCTATCGAAGGAGAAATCCACGCCAAGGGTATGTTGGTGATCGGCGAAAACGCGCTCATCCGAGGCTCGATCATTGCCGAATCCGTTGTCTGCAGAGGAAAAATCCAAGGGAACGTCACCGCGAGCAG
>CAKKRK010000133.1 GCA_919902665.1 Nitrospiraceae bacterium | reverse complement strand
CGACCGCATGAGGAGCGTGCCAGGCGTCTGGCATCGGCCTTGCGTGGTGATTCACCCAGTGGGTGAACCGCAACCAAGGAGGAGGCTGATGCCTGAGACGCCGTCTGAAACCACCCGGCTGCCGTTCGAGATTGATGCCCGGATTGATCCGACGCTCGTCACGGCGCATGCCGGCGTGCCGCTGGTGATCGAGCTGTTTCGCCGTGTCGGCGCGGCGCAGGTCGTCAATGATGCGGTCCGCATCAAACAGCGGCAGCGCGGCTTGATGCCCGCGCAGTTGGTGGAGACGCTGATCGCGTTGTGGACGGCGGGCGGGGACCGCTGCCAGGACCTGCAGACCTTGCGAGCTGACACGGCGCTGGCGGCCTTGTTGGACTATGAGTTACCTGCAGCCACGACGATGCGGGACTTCCTGGAGGGCTTCCATGTCGAGGATCTTCCGTTGCTGCACTCCGGTGAGAAGACGTCCGTGCCTGCGGAGTCCGTACCCCTGGCGGGCGTGGGGGCCGCGAACCGTCGCATCCTGGCCGCCGTGCAGCAGTCGGCACCGCAGACCATCGCCACGCTGGATGTGGATGCGACCCTTCTGGAAGCCCACAAGCGCACGGCAGCCGTGACGTACGAGGGCATGCGAGGCTATCAACCGGTCGTGGTCGTCTGGGCCGAGCAGGACCTGATTGTCCACGATGAATTCCGAGACGGCAACGTCCCGGCGGGCTGTGGCAATGCGCGGATCCTGGAGCGCGCCGTCGCGCGCTTGCCGCCTGGGCTCACGCAGATCTTCGTGCGAGGCGACAGCGCCCTGTATGAACAGGAGGTGCTGGCATGGTGTGAGGCGCCGAAACGAGAGATCGAGTATGCCATCAGTGCCGACATGAGTCCCCCACTGCGGGCGGAGATCGGTCGGTTGCCGGCGAGCGCCTGGCAGCTGGATCGCGAAGAGCCCGATGTCATCCGCGAGTGGGCCGAGGTACCCTACGTGCCCGAGGACGGCGACCATCGGAAAGATCGCCCCTGTGTGCGCCGCTATCTGGCCGTGCGGGTCCGCAAGCGCCAAGGGGAGCTGTTTATGGATGGCAACACGGTCAAGCATTTCGCGATCGTGACCAACCGGGAGGACGATGGGCTCACGCTGATCCGCTGGCATCGAGAGAAAGCTGGCACCGTCGAGCATGCGCATCATGTCCTGAAAAACGAGTTGGCGGCCGCGGCGCTGCCGAGTGGAAAATTTGGCGCCAACGCCGCCTGGTTCCGGCTCAACGTCCTGACCTACAACCTACTCAGCGCGTTGAAGCGGCTGGCCTTACCCGGAGATTTATCGACTGCCCGGCCAAAGCGGCTGCGGTTTCTGGTGTTCAACACGGTCGGGAAAGTCATCCATCATGCCCGACAAACGTGGTTGCGCCTCACGACAGCGGTTCAGCAGGAGCTCTTGGTCTTGGCGCGAAGCAAAATCCTGGCGCTCAGCCCGACTTAGCCGGAGAATAGGG
>CAKKRK010000132.1 GCA_919902665.1 Nitrospiraceae bacterium | reverse complement strand
AACCGGACAGATCCTGTGCTCCATACACCGGACAACTTAACTTGCTATCTACACGAGGACTACGAACCGCAGATAAACGTCGACCAACCGATCGTTGTCACCCCGATCATCGGGAACTGTGCCGATGGGAGGATAACAGGTGAATGACTGTTGAAGTTAATGGTTCAAGCAGAGCCACAGAGCATCTGGGAAAGCATCTGTCACACCCGGTTTCCCCCAGGCACGAGCACCTCGAAGATGTCTGTCAGCAGCCAGACCGACCTCTCACCTCTTCAGTATCGCGGGACTGCAAGCCAGTTCACGTTTCCGTTTCAACCGCGCCCAACATTCCTGACAGAGCTCCTGTAACGTTAGGTCGTCACACAGGAGTTTCGAGGCCCGCCGCGCGCAACGATGGCAGTATCCTACGATGGGGGTTTGACCAACATGTGATTCACCGATAGACTGTTGCACGCTTGGACCTCCTCCATATTATTGTGGTGTTCAATGACCGACTATCAATCTCGTGTTAGTCGATTCTCGAGTGATGACTCGCACATTGAAGGCGTTTCATTACCCTTCTCATCGGGATAGCACAGCCCATGACGATCAGCATTCCCCTTCACGGCCAGGCGTCTGACTCTTGGGGAGGGTGCGCTACTCGCCATTGGAGCGGTGTTTCCTCCGTGGCGATCTTTTCAAGGTAAGTAAACACGCAATTAAACACGTGGTCACGCTATTGTTCGATCTGAGATTCAGACGGATTCCGGTTTATGCAGCAGGCTCTCGCCTTCATGTGTTTGCAACCTTTTGACGCACCGTCCACAGAGAAGCAGCTGATGCACCTCATCAAAGACAAGACGGGGCATTGGATAACCACAACACTCACACAGATTGTCTGGAGGCTCCACGTCCATGTCGTCTTCCCGAGTTTGTTTACAATAAGGCCTGCCCAGAATTGCCGGGTCGTGACCACTTCACAAGACTCCCTGAGCAACTCATGTGCCAGAGGGAAACCAACGAGACAGCTGCTCGATTTTTCAGAAGCTTCATTGCGAACTGTCGCCAGGGCAATAGATGTGAGATTCCATTTGGAGGGAGGGTGTGCAGACTTTGCACCGTGCCAAGATTACAGTGCAGTCCGTTCTCTTCGAGAAAGCTGGGTTGAGGAGACCTCGAAATTAGGGGCATGGTGGTGAAGACGTGCGCAGTTCGGAGAGCTCAGTTCCCTGTTGTCGAGTCTAGACCAGGCTTTGGGGTGTCGCCCCCAAACTATCTAGTTGCGTTACCTGATTCGGACGGTCTTCTGCTCGATCTGGAACAGATGCGCTAAACCATCGACTCAGTGGGTAAGAATCCTAACCGGGGTTTTTCGGTTGAACGTGTTTAAGCGGCGCTCGAGGATTCATCCCGGCTTCGCGCGAGAACGTCCGCGATAGTATGGGGCATGCGTGCTATTGGCCATTGGGAGTTCGTCAGCTCCGCATTCCATGCGTCAGCGATGGCCTGTCTGATTCGCTGCGGCGCAATGTTGATCGTTCCGAGAAAGGCCTGGTGAGGTCGCTCTGATCGGTACTCCGGTTGTCGCGATGGGTGCTTGAGGTAGCGTGCGATGAGATCGGCTCCCATGTCATGCAGAATCGTTCCGTGAAAGAGCAGCGCTTTCCCGGTTCGTCGCTGCGCATTGCCGGAAATTTTCCTGTCGTTTATTGCGAGGTCACTGATCCCCTGAACGGTTGTAGTCGGCTCCCACCGGCGAAGTGCCGTAGCCATCCGCTCCAGAATCAATCGATTGGTGGTGCGAATATTCGCGAGGTCTGGATGCCAATCCAGCGGCAGCACCAAGGCATACGAGAGGCAACCTGGTCCTTGCAAGACCGTGCCTCCGCCGCTCGCGCGGCGAAGGATAGGCAGGCCGTCTTTGTGGCAAGCTGCCAGGTCGACATCATCGGCCACACGAGAAGCGCGGCCTAACACGACGAAGAGACGGTCGCTTTCCCAAAAGCGAAGCACGGGATTTCCACCCTGTTCATCCAGTTCCTCCAGTAATGCTTCATCGAGGGCAAGATTCTCGACGGGAAGGGGAAGGGTCAGATCGAGCAAGCGGAGCGTCGACACGTCATGACCGCTTGGGGATGAAGAGGTGCGTGGGCGAACCGTGGAACGACTCAGCCGCTTCCATGACCGTTTCGCTCAACGTCGGATGTGGATGGATGGAGGCCGCGAGGTCTTCTGCGACTGCACCCATCTCTATGGCGAGCACCCCTTCGGCGATCAACTCGCCCGCACCGACGCCGCAAATCCCCATGCCGAGGACGCGTCCGGACTCCGCATCGAGTACAAGCTTGGTGAGGCCTTCGTTGCGGCCCAATGTCGTCGCGCGTCCCGAGGCAGCCCAGGGAAACCGCAGGACCTTCACAGCTTGTCCCGAGGCCTTGGCGGTGTCTTCAGTGAGCCCGCACCAGGCGATTTCGGGATCGGTGAAGACGACGGCGGGGATGGCCGCCGCATCGAAGGCTGTCTGTTTTCCGGCGATGACGCGGGCGGCAACCAACCCTTCATGTGAGGCTTTGTGTGCGAGCATCGGTTCGCCCACGACATCCCCGATGGCGAAGATCGTCGGCTCGGCCGTGCGCATCTGCCGATCGACTTGGATGAAGCCGTTCGGTGTGAGTGCGATTTTGGTGTGCTCCAGCCCAAGTTGGCCGGTATTAGGTTTACGGCCCACGGCAACGAGCACGCGATCAAAGGTCTCGGTGCTGGTTCCTTGAGAGTCTGTGAAGGTCGCAACCAGACCGTTCTCCCGTGCATCTAGTTTTTCCACGGTGGTGTTCAGCTTGATGGCTTTGAAGCGGCGCTGCATTCGCTGATTGAGCGGTCGCACAAGATCTGCATCGACGCTGTTCAGCAGGCGCGGCAATGCCTCGACCACTGTAGTTTCGGAGCCGAGGGCCTGATAGACCGTGCCTAACTCAAGGCCGATATAGCCTCCACCGACGACCAGCAGGCGCGCGGGAATCTCCGCCAACTGAAGCGCACTCGTGGAGTCCATGACGCGTGGATCGTCGAGCTTCAGCGATTTCGGGATAGCCGACTGCGAGCCGGTTGCGAGGATGGCATGAGCAAACGAGAGTTCATCTGGTGCGTTCGGGCCGGAGAGCTGAAAGGTCGTCGCATCCTTGAACGTAGCCCGTGCCTGGATGACCTCGACCTTCCGACTGCCCGCCAGCGTCCGCACACCCTTTGTGAGTTTGCCGATGATCGTCTGCACGCGGCTACGAAACGCTTCCAGGTCCACGCGAGGCTTGTCGAAATGAATGCCCCAGGCTGCCGCCTCGTCTGCATCGGTGAGCAAACGGGCCGCGTGAAGCAAGGCTTTGGAGGGAATGCAACCGCGCAACAGGCACGTCCCGCCCAGTTGCGGATCCTCATCGATCAGGGCCGTGCGTAAGCCCAGGTCCGCAGCCTGGAATGCTGCGGCATAGCCGCCTGGGCCAGCACCGATTACCACCACGTCATAATAATTCAATTCAGCCATGCCACCTCCTGCTATCCCGCTACTCCGGATGTTTCACGCTTCAGGAGATACGCGTTCACGCCTCTTTCAGAGTCCCAGAAACATCCCCTGAAAATCCTCCAACACTTTCACGATTTCGTTGGTAAAGCGCGCACCGATTGCTCCATCCACCAGCCGATGGTCGTAGGCCACGCACAGTTGCAGCACCCGGCGCGGCACGAATTGGCCGTCGCGATACACCGGCGTCATGCGGGCCTTGCCGACACCGAGAATGCCGACTTGCGGCGGATTGATGATTGGCAGGAATGGACCGGCCCCGATCCCGCCCATGTTGCTGAGTGTAAACGTCGCTCCGCGTAGTTCTTCTAACTTGATCTCCCGCTTGCGGGTGCGTTCGGCGAGATCGGCCAGCTCGAGCGAAATTTGCAGGAGGTCTTTCTGATCTACCTGGTGAACCACCGGCACGATCAGTCCGGCTGGGGTGTCGACCGCCACACCGATGTTGTAGTAGTCCTTGTAGATCACTTCGCCGTTGGTCAGATCGAGGGTCGCATTCAGTTGGGGGTACAGTTTGAGCGCATGGACGATCGCCTTCAGGAAGAGACTGCTCAACGTCAGCGTGGCGCCTTTCTTCTTAAATTCCGGCGCATATCGTTTATGGAGCGCCATGAGATCGGTGATGTCGGCATCCTGGAATTGATGCACGTGCGGGATGGTCGTCCAGGCTTGTATCATGGTTGCGGCGATCTTCCGACGGGTTGACGAGAGCGGCTCTCGCCGTTCAGACCCGTAGGGCGTGGAAGAGATATTTCCGCCTACGCTCGGGGCGGTGCCGCGTGTGGTCCGTTCCCGTACGAAGACTTTCACGTCTTCAGCAGTGATTCGGCCACCGGCTTCCGATCCTTTAACCTGTAAAAGGTCCACGCCAAGTTCCCGTGCGAGCCGGCGAACCGATGGAGGAGCTGGGATAGCTGTACTCGCTGGCGGTGGACTGGCCACGGCAGGCTTCTGCTCCACGACCGGTCGCTCTGGTGCCGGCAGTGACGTAGTCGGTCTGGTCTGTAGGTCTTTCCGTTGTGTCACGACATTCGGTCCTACGGCAGGCGGCGTCTGTGGGACTCGCGCCACCTCCACTTTCTCCAGCGCTGAGGTCGTAGCCTTCTGCGCCTCACCCCCAGCTTCGCTCAGCTCGATGATCGCCTGTCCGACCTTCACGTGATCGCCTTGCCGAACGAGGAGGCGGGCAACAGTTCCTCCGGTGGGCGCCGGCACGGGCACGGTGGCTTTTTCGGTCTCCAGCTCGATGAGCGATTGTCCCTCGCGCACCTGATCGCCCTGGCGCACCAGCAGTTGGACGACGTCGCCGCCTTCGATACCTTCCGCAAGAAATGGGAGCTCGACTTTCATGTCATATTCCTAACATTCTGAATAGCCGGTCTCGGTCACCGGTGCCAAGGGGCCTCTCCATCGGTCGAAACCCCGAGATCCCGTGTAGCCTGGGTGACCAGGTTCGCCGCCACGGTTCCCCGACGACATAGCGTATAGAGCGTCGCCACGACCAGATGTTCGGCGTCGACTTCGAAGAAGCGGCGTAACGCCTTGCGGGTATCGCTCCGTCCGAAGCCGTCCGTTCCTAGAGCAAACAATCCGCCAGGAATCCAGGGCGCAATCTGCTGTGGAACCAGTCGGATGTAATCGCTGACCGCGACACAAGGGCCATCAAACTGCTCGACGGTCTGTTGCAAGAAGCTCATACGAGGTGCCGATTCTGGGTGCAGCAGATTCCAGCGCTCGGCTTCGAGCGACCGCATCCGCAGCTGTTTGTAGCTCGTCACGCTCCACACGTCGGCTGCCACTCCGTAGCGCAACAACAGATCTTGTGCACGTACGGCTTCGTTTACCAGCGGACCGCTCGCCAGGAGATGGGCTCGGTGCTTGGCACGATCCGACGCGGATCTGAATCGATACAGCCCTTCTCGGATGCCTTCCTCTACATTCGGCGGCATGGCCGGCATCGGATAGGATTCGTTGTAGAGCGTGATGTAGTAGGACAGATCTTCCTGATCACGATACATCCTCTTCAGCCCATCCTGGAGAATCACTGCCAGCTCAAACATGAAGGCCG
>CAKKRK010000131.1 GCA_919902665.1 Nitrospiraceae bacterium | reverse complement strand
GACGAAGAAGAATTTCTCTCCCCCTATGGCATCCGGGCGCTCTCACGCTATCACAAGGACCATCCCTACGTGCTGTCCATCATGGGCAGCGACTATCGGGTGGACTATGAACCCGCTGAATCAAGCACGGGAGTGTTCGGTGGCAATTCGAACTGGCGGGGTCCCATTTGGTTTCCAGTCAACTATCTGCTGATCGAATCGCTCCAGAAATTTCATTACTTTCTGGGTGACGAGTACAAAGTCGAGTGCCCGGTCCGATCCGGTCACTTAGTCCCCTTGAATGAGGTTGCTGCTGAGATTTCTCGACGATTGACGCACATTTTCCTTCGTGACAACACCGGCCGACGTCCAGTCTATGGAAGCACCCGAAAATTCCAAGACGATCCATTCTGGCGGGATGCCATTCTCTTCTATGAATATTTCCATGGCGACAACGGCGCCGGTGTCGGAGCCAGTCATCAGACGGGATGGACGGGACTAGTGGCAAAGTTAATCCAGCAGTCGGGGGAGTAGACGGCGAAGATCGGTCGTTACCTTCCTTGCAACATGCATGTACGAGGAAACCAGGCAATCCTTGCTATCCGGGGTGATGGAGAGGATGAGAGTTGAGAAAGCAACTTGTCAAAATCTCGATCGCGCACTGCACGTTGAATGGTTGGAGACAAACGGTCGCGGAGGGTTTGCCTCAGGGACCATTGCCGGTGCCAATACGCGTCGGTACCATGCGCTGTTATTGACGGCGCGCCGACCACCAACCGATCGGTATGTACTAGTCAATCACGTCGAAGAATGGGTTCAGATCGGTAACGAGGAGTTTTCTCTCTCCAGCAACCTGTATCCAGGAGCAATCCATCCCAACGGATACACACACTGCACCTCATTCTCATCAACCCCCTGGCCGACATGGACGTTTGCTTGCAGGGACCAACAAATTCAGCGTGAAATCTTCTGTGTCCGAGGACGCGACATTGTCATCATTCGATGGAAGTTGATGGGCACACAGAGTGCGCCTGTCGTACTGAGAGTGCGACCGATGCTGACGGGACGTGAGTATCATGGGCTGCATCACGAGAACGGAAACCTTTCGACGTTGGCCGTGATTGGCCAACAGTGCGTGACCTGGTCTCCCTACGACAGTCTGCCGGCTATCCGAGCTTTCCATTCAGGTACCTATCACCATAAACCAGATTGGTATCGGCATGTGCAGTTTCCTCTGGAGCAACAGCGGGGACTTGATTGTGAGGAAGACTGGTGGTCACCGGGCGAGTTCATGTTCGAGCTGAAACCTGGGAAAGCGCATACACTCACACTGACCAGCGACAAGAATGATAACCTCGGCGTCACTCGTCTCATCGCCAGTGAACACGTGCGACGTGGACGGTTGCAACAGTCTGCGCCAGCCACCGATCCGTTGGCCGAGACATTCCGGCAGGCGGCAGAAACGTTTCTTGCTGTGCGAGACACGAAACAGACGGTCATCGCCGGGTATCCGTGGTTTACGGATTGGGGGAGAGACACCTTCATCTCCCTTCCAGGGCTGTGCCTTGTCACGGGGTGGCATGACGTTGCCCGCCACATCATTGAATCATTCGCTGCTCATGTTTCCAACGGGATGGTACCTAACCGTTTTCCTGATAGTGGTGAGGAGCCGGAATACAACACGATTGATGCATCACTGTGGTTCATCTATGCCGTCGACCGGTATCTTGCGTACAGTCGTCATACGATGAGCATCAGATCCGTCGTATGGCCTGCGGTTAAACAGATTCTCGATGGCTACCGGCGAGGCACTCGATACAATATCCATATGGATGAAGGGGATGGGCTCATCGCTGGTGGAACGCTCGGTACTCAACTCACATGGATGGATGCCAAAATCGGTGACTGGATCGTCACACCTCGGTCTGGAAAGCCGGTAGAAATTCAGGCGTTGTGGATTAGGGCGCTGGACGTCGGTGCACATCTGGCTGCGGAATTTGGCGAGTCAGAGTTCGCCCTGGACTGTCTGAAAGATCGGGGGCGCGCGGTGGAATCTTTCCGTAAGAGATTCTGGTACGAAAAGGGACAATACTTGTACGATACGATTGATGGACCTGAGGGAGACGACCCATCAATTCGTCCCAATCAGGTGTATGCCATCTCCCTCTGTAATGATCTGCTGACGAAGGAGCAGGCCAAGCAGGTTCTCATTACGATCAAAGACCATCTCCTCACGCCAGTGGGGCTGAGAACGTTATCACCACAAGACAGTCGGTATCGCCCACGGTACGAGGGTGGTCCTATGCAAAGAGATAGCGCCTATCATCAGGGGACTGTCTGGCCGTTCCTCTTGGGTCCTTTTGTGACGGCCTGGGTGAAAACGTTTGGAGATACGGCCGAAACCAGGACTGAGGCGCGAGCCTTCCTCAACGGAATAGAGGCCCACGTACAAGAAGCCTGTCTCGGACACGTGTCGGAGATTTTCGACGGAGACCCACCACACCAGCCACGAGGCTGTCCGGCGCAGGCCTGGTCGATCGCGGAGCCGCTCCGTGCCATGGTCGAGGAGCTGGGGGCGGTAATTACGACTAGCAAGGCTCGATCGATAGGCCAGAAATGGGCAGCCGAACTCTAACTGCATCCCCTCGACAGTTCTTGGGTCTCTTGACAGTGTCTTTGGGCATCCGTAGTCTCAGTACGCAGTAGAAGAAAAGGTAGGTGAGACTATGATGCCTCCGGTCGTACAGGACTCAATCAGTCGCCTAGTCGTTGCTGCAACGATAATACTGTCTCTCGCAGGGCTACCAACGCCACCGTCAACATCTGCAAACGAGCTTCCAAAAGAATCTGTCTTACCACTTGGGACAGCGAATAAGGCAATTCAGGCCGCATTGGAGGCCTGCAAGAAAGACGGCTATCGAGTGAGCGTGTCCGTAGTTGATCGAGCCGGCATCCTGCGTGCCATGGGACGTGCCGATGGTGCCGGATCACACACGGTCGATAGTAGCCGGAAGAAGGCCTACACGGCAGCCAGTCTGCGACGCCCCACCAGCGAGTTAGCCGATCTCATCATGAAAGTCCCTACGCTGCAGGCGCTTCGGGACATGAACGGCGAGATTCTTATCCTGGGCGGAGGACTACCCATCGAAATTAGCGGAGAAGTGATCGGGGGAATCGGTGTCGGTGGAGCACCGGGTGCCCATCTGGATGATGCCTGCGCTCAGGAGGGGCTTGATGCCATCGGTGCAGCCCCAAAGGTTCCGGCGTCCAAGTGAATACGCGCTCATGGTCCGCTATCGTTGGAAGTGCGGTGCTCCTCTGCATTGGATGCAACAGCAACACTCCTGAGCCGGTTTCGGCTGAGATCTCGTCAGCACAACTTCGGCTGACTATCACGAGAATGGCGACAGACCCATTCCTTCAGCGATTTACTCTCACCATGCACGTCAATAGTATGAGCGGATGTTCTTCCTCTACAGACTTGTTTCCCGATACCGGATATGCCGGTCGACGGAACATTTATCAGGCAGCAAAGGGAAGAGTGTATGTGGTCGGGCAGTACGATGCACGAGTCATCGATTCACAGACCTGCCACACGAGTCTCTCAGAATTTCGATCTCTCGATCGAAATGTCATATTTGTCGGAAGCTTTGACCAGGATGGGGCAAAGCACTGGCGGTATTTCCCCGCTGCCCAGCGGCCGGAACTACCATTCGAGAAACGGTAACCGGGCGTTGTACCAAACAGACCATTGCGGAGAACATGCCGTGACTTGTTCGTTGCCCTGATCTTCATCTACCCTGCATCTGTAAGACGAGCATCATTGCACTATGCAACAGCCGATCATTGGATATCACCAAGACGAACATGGCGATTGGGTGGCCGATCTGACCTGTGGTCATGGGCAGCACGTACGGCATCAGCCCCCCTTCATCAATCGCCCCTGGGTACTCACCGTCGCAGGGCGCGAGCAGCATCTGGGCACCCATCTGGATTGCAAGAAATGCGAAGAACCGGCTGCTGAATCTCCTCCGACTTCAGGATAAGCTCTGCACCGTCCGTTCTCTTCCGTCACGAACGCTGCCTATCCACGGTTCCAAAGAGCATCTGATTAGATCTTGTCCGATGACAGAGCCGTTTGGATCTCTTGACAGGGCTTATGGATTTATTTGACAACCATTGCAAGTGATCGAGGTGGATCAGACAAACCATGCTGACTCAACGGTACCAGATAGTCCTTCTCCTTATATTAGTAGCTCTCTTTAGCTGCTATTTACTGTTGCCACTGAGTGCGTCCTATCTCTTAGCCCATAGGCTTCGTGACTATGGCTACAGCAACGTCATCCTCCAGCTCAGCTATCCAGGCTGGACGCATATGCGCATTCCCGTGGTTTCGTTTCAACAGGATTTGGGCGAAGAACGATTGATGGTCTCGCTGATAGATGCGGAAATACGATATGATCTGGCTAAACTGCTTCAAGGACGTGTCAGTCGCATCTTATTGCGAGACGCGGCCATCCATGTGCTGAACGTGCAACCCACGGAGCCCACCGCGCAAGATGGACGAGATCCGGATCAGACTGATGATGAGCAATCACCATGGCGATTACTGACGGCAGGAGATCTCTTACGCAGTCTTCCGATCCTCCCGTTCGATGAGTTGCAACTGGATCATCTCACCATCTTTCGTGAACAGGCAACGGGTCCACTGCGCAGAGTGACAATTGACGGGAATCTGACCTATAGCGGCCGAGAGGTCGGTGGTCACCTCGTCTTTCGCGGACGCGATACCGCATCCTATGGCCTAGCCGTAATTGGGCATTCTGCCAGTACCTGGTCGGTGATCTTGGCATCGCAGCGACCGCAAGCGGCGCCGATCGTGTCCTGGCAGTCGCAATCGCAGCCGAATGATTCACAAATTCAGGTCAATGGGCGCCTCCAGATCAATGTGCAAGAGCTGGCTCCATTCATCGCACTTCTTGTCCCGATCGGTCCCGAACTGGAAAAAGTCACGGGAGCGGTGGCAATAGATTGGGCGGGGAATGCTGCCGCAGAGGCCACACTCAGCTCGTTGTGGGAAGACGAGCGCTCACATCTTGATGGCACTATGCGAGTCAATGTCACGCTGCCGGCTCTGAAAGGCGTGGCAAAGGATATTGCCATCGCCTACGAGGGGAGATTCGGAGGGAATGCCACTCAGGCGGAGTGGGCCATAAGCCCCGGTGTCTTGCTGACCGCGACGATCAATACCCAACCACGCATTATTCCCGAAGCGGTCCGATTGATCCTTCCTCATGGGGATCAGCCGGTACGGATTGAGAATAGTCAGCCTGTGCAGGGGACTCTCTATTGGAAAGAAACGCCGATACGTACGGTGGCGCAAGGACCATTGCATGTGACCTACGGTCGGACACCAGGGCCGTTGGTGGCACAGTTCGAAACCACCCGTGCCGAGGGCCTTGGCGATGAGTTGGTATTGGCCGAAGGGGCCTATCACCTGGAAGGTGTTCTTCCGAAGGCCATTACTGAAAGGCTGTCAGCGAAGGAGGCGACAGGAAAAGTTCAAGGGACAGTGAAGCTGGCTCGGACACACCTGCGTGGCATACTGTTACCGCCATCTTCAGTGACGGCGAAACAGATCGGACAAGGCTCCACGCTTATTTCCAGCGTGACGCTAAATTTGTCAGAGCCGTTGACAGTTGAATGTGACCTGACAGCGGTTCACTGCAGCGGGGGAGTGATGATCGCAACGATTCGAGCTCCGACCATGAAACTAAGCGGTCGGAACATTCAAATCACGCGAGGTAGCTTGAGGCTCCAGAAGGCAGAAACGACCAGAGCCGCATGGGGCGTAGAAGGAACGTTGTCGGTTGCGGGAATAAGTCCAGAGTCGGGCTCTTGGTTGCCTGCAACGAGTGATTGGATAGTCAAGTTCTCGGCAGATCAGGGTGGCTTCAAGGCCGACCTGCGAGTCGATACCCCAACGCACGAAGGGTTCGCGACCGCTACGATCGAGCAGCCTCTCCAGACGGCACAAGGAGTGATGCATGGTGTCATCGGTCCGGTGACATTTAACGGCACTGATCGGCGGCTCAGCAAGATGATCATGGGGCTTCCTCCTTCATCCGATCTGATCGATGGAATATTCACGGCCACCGTCGATGCCTCCTGGCCAAGCGGCTCCCACGACCGGATCAATATGATGAATGCCGTCTCAGCAACCGCGAAGGTTGTGGCTGAGAAACTGTCCGGCCACTACACCGATTATGTCGTCAAGGGTTTGAGCACCACGATGGTGTTCCACACCCAAGGGCTTGAATCAATTGTCATGAACCAACCAGCCTCACTCGTCGTTGCGACAGTCCAGAGCGGTGTTGACGTCGCCAATCTTATGGCCTCCTACCAAATAAAGTGGAAATTAACAGATGATCTGCCGATGATAGATGTGAGAGACTTCCAGTGCGAAATATTTGGAGGGACGGTCAGCAATCCTGGTCCTGTGGTAGACGTAGCCAGGCCGCCGGTGACCACGACATTTTCTCTGCGAAATCTTGATCTTGCGAAAATTCTCAACGTGGAACAACAGAAGGGGCTCCAGGGAACCGGAACACTTCATGGGACACTTCCCGTGACCATTACGTCGAGTGGGATCATCGTGAAAGATGGCGTGATGGAAGCACAGCCTCCGGGAGGGGTCATACGGTACGTCTCGACGTCCGATTCGTCGAAGGTCTTTACAGAATCAGATCGGCAAGTCCAGCTGGTTGCAGAAGCACTCAACAACTTTCAGTACTCACACTTGCGCGTCGGCGTGAAATACGGAGAAACCGGAATGTTGGACCTGAACGCTCGGGTGGAAGGCAGGAATCCAGACCTCCGAAGTGTCCCTCCGATTCACTTCAATCTGACCGTGCAGGAGCACATCCCTACGCTTCTTAAAAGTCTTCGCCTGGTCGAAGATATCCAGGGGACCATCGAACGAAAGTATAAACGAGTAGGACCACTATGAGGCAGACCATGCAGAGCGGAACCATACCGATAGGCGTTGGCGTGCTGGCCTGGGGTACTCTGCTTCTGACAGTGAGTGCCTGCACCCCTCGAGTCGAGGTGGCTGCGCCAGAGAAACCGATTACGATCAATCTCAATGTGAAGATCGATCATGAGATTCGGCTGAAAGTTGACAAGGACTTGGATCAGGTTCTGTCGAATGACAGCGGACTGTTCTAGTTGGGGAGGGAGGGAACGATGTTCATAGCACGGCTATCCATCGCGGTGTGTGTGACGATCATATGGGCAGTAGTCACTTCGTCTGCGTTCGCACTCTCATTGGATGAAGCGAAAGCAAACGGGTTGGTCGGAGAACAATCCAATGGCTACCTGGGGGCGGTGAACCCTACCAATGCCGAAGCCCAAGCATTGATCCAGGAGGTGAATCAGAAGCGGCGTCAGGCCTACGAAGATATCGCAAAGCGAAACAGCACCAATATTCGAGCCGTTGAAGCGCTCGCCGGAGAAAAAGCCGTTCAGAATACCAAACCAGGAAACTTCGTCGAAGGTCCGGGTGGGTGGAGCAAGAAATAACCGCTACCCGTAGCGATCGTTCTTCCACGGAAACCCGGTGTTCGAATACCCGCGGACTTCCCAAAACCCTTTCTCATCTTTATCTGAAAACGTAATTTCCTTCACCCACTTCGCTCCCTTCCAGGCATACCGTTTGGGGACGATCACACGGACCGGACCACCATGGTCTCGGGAGAGAGGTTTGCCATTCCAGCTATGGGCGATCAGCACATCGTCATCGTCACAGGCTTCAAGCGGGAGGTTCGTGGTGTAATCGTCGTAAGACTTGAATAGGACAAATCGGGCAAGTGACAGCGGTTTCACCATGGACATGATGTGCTTGAAGCTCACGCCCTCCCAGTCATTGTCATAACGGCTCCATGAAGTGACGCAATGGAAATCCGACCGGTCTTTGAATTGGGGTTGTGCAAAGAATTGTTCCCATGTCCAGGTAAGGGGGGTGGCGACAAACCCGCCGATGCTGAGTCTCCATTCGCCTAAAGGAATATCGGGCTTGAAGCCAAGATCCAGCACGGGAAAGTTGTCGACGAGGTGTTGGCCGGGAGGGAGGCGCTCGTCTCCTTCATAGAACACTTCGCGTTCTTCTCCACCTCGACGAGCCTTGGCCCATTGCTCTTTGGTTTTTATGAGTCGGCTTTCTTCCATGCCCAGGCCCTCCTGGGATGAGAGTAGTCTAGCCATGCTTGATCTTACAAGGGGGTTATGAGGAAGCGGATGGAGCGAGAAGTCTATCGATGATTTCCTGATAGTCTGCAAGTGGTCTGGCACCGATCAGCGGACGACCATTGATGAAGAAAGTCGGTGTACTTGTCACACCGACTTTGAGCCCATCTTGCAAATCCTTCAATACCTCGTCACGATAACGGTTGTCCTTCAGACACGCGTCGAATGGAGGCTGGTGCAGTCCTAGATCCTTGGCGAGAGAGGAATAATTCCATCTGGTTGTCGGTGCTTGTCGGGTGAATAAGGCATCATGATAGTCCCAAAACCGGCCCTGTTCTGCAGCGCACTGAGCGGCTACGGCAGCAGGCAGTGCCTGGTGATGATTCGGCCCTGGAAAATCACGGTAGACGAGCTTCAACTTTCCAGGATACTTTGCGAGGAGGGCCTTCAATACTGGGACGCTGTTCTTGCAATAAGGACATTCAAAGTCAGAGAACTCAATAATTGTGACCGGTGCGTGTGCGGTGCCGGTCCAAGGATCATCGTCAGGACTGACGTCTAGCACTGGTAGTTCTGGCTGAGAAAGACTCACGTGAATTTCTGCCTTTCGACGCAACTGAACCAAGAGCGCCCGCCGAACTCTCAACATTTCCTCTGAAACAAACGGGAACGGTGACGACTTTCCGGTCAGACGGATTGGCCCTGGGAAACCCGCCAGCTTGGCCACGGTTTCAGATTCGCCCGCTCGCTCGATGAGGTCAGAAACGGTCACACCGACTCGGGCTGCTTCAGCAGCCAGCAATTCTTCCTCAATGAGATGTTGGGTCGACTCACGCAGCAGCTTTGTCCGCTGCTCTTCTAATTGATACAACGAAAGAGCGACGGTCTGTTCGACTTCCGTTAGCGTAATGGGCCGTGTCCCAACGGTAGCGACCACTTGGGTGTGCCTGTCAGAAGCAGAGGATTGCTGTTTCGCAGTAGTGTGGCGGGAGATGCTCGCGATGAACAGGAGAAAGAGCAGAGCGCCGATACCGACTACTATTCCAGCGATCGAGGTTATCTTCACATCCGCTCCCTGAGAGATATGTTGAAGGTAGCAACACCCCTATAGAAATCCAGCGATTCTTGAGAATCGGAATCGAACGTATGGTTGCTTGGCCATCGCAATGCGCCAATTCCCACCCCTTTCGAACCTTCAGAAAATGGTTCCTCGATGGATCCTACAAACTGGCAAATGGCGTAATCAGAACCCAGGAGAGGCGCTTCTCAATGGTAAAGGCTTACGTGAAAAACGAATTCTCAATGGCCATGCGAACGTCCATAAATCCTGCCGAATATCCCCTCCAAAGTAGTACCCACTCTGGATACGAAAACCCCTACCAGCTCGGTATGGCAGCTAACCAGATTTGTTCTAGGCTTAGTCACATGAGCCGCAACGAACAGAAAACCACAGAGGTGACGTTTCCACAGGACACACGGACCACACTGGGACAATTCCAATGAACTGGATACATGACTTTTACGATTCTTCGGTCGCAATACCCCTGTCGCTGATTGTACTGGCTGCAATCAGCTTGCTGAGCTGGAGAAAACAAGGACGGCAGATCATTTTGGTACTGACCTTGTTGCTCTACACCAGATACCTGGTATGGCGCGGGCTGTACACATTAAATACGGCCGATTGGTCGAGCCTGCTGGTCAGCTGGACGGTCTATACAGCTGAGCTCTATGCCTTCATCCAGATCCTCCTCTTTGCCTATCATGCATGGTCTCCGCTGGAACGGAGGGCGGTACAGCCAACCAGCTATCTGACAGTGGACATTTTTGTAACAGTCGTGCACGAACCATTAGAAATCCTCCGCCGTACCTTAATCGGATGCACGAACCAAAAGTATCCACAGGATCGCTATCGGGTCTATGTGCTCGATGATGGCCAGCGGGATGAGGTTCAGCGCTTAGCGGCATCGCTCAACTGCGAATATATACGCCGACCCAACAGACTGCATGCCAAAGCCGGCAATCTGAACCATGCGTTGCAGCACACAAACGGGGAAATCATTGCAATCTTCGATGTAGATCATGTGCCGACCAAAGATTTCTTGTATGACACGGTTGGATTGTTCCATGACGAGAAGGTGGCCATTGTCCAAACACCACATCACTTTTACAATCCTGACATCTTCCAAAAGAATCTGCAGATCGAAGGAGTGCTCAAGAATGAACAGGCGCTCTTCTATCGTGTCCTTCAATCGGGACGTGACCGGCATAACAGTGCGTTCTTTGCCGGAAGCTGTGGACTGCTCCGGCGGCGAGCTCTAGAGGAGATCGGCGGTTTTCGGACGGAAACGGTGACCGAAGACATCCATACCAGTATGGTGATCCACGCGAAGGGATATCGCTCGTGCTACCTGAACAAAATCTTAGCAGCCGGCTTGATGCCCGAGACGTTCGAACGCACGATGAAACAACGGATTCGTTGGGCAACGGGGCATGTACAGATCCTGTTCAGATTCAATCCATTCACGATGCGAGGACTGAGCCTGGCTCAGCGATTCGGCTATTTTGCCTCCATTTTCTACTTTCTCCATGGAATCCCACGGGTCATCTGCCTTGTGGCGCCGCTGTTCACGCTGCTGTTCGGTGTTGTGCCGGTCGCAGCCGATGTTCCATCGATCGTCAGTTTCTTCGGGTCGTATTACCTGGCAACACTCGTGATGTTACGGACTGTCAGCCGAGGGACTCGCAATGCGTTCTGGTCCGATATCTATGAAACAGCCGACTGTGTGGCTCTCAGCGGGGCAACGCTCAAGACGGCAATTCAGCCTCGAAAGCCTCGGCCATTTGTCATTACACCAAAAGGAATTGCGCAGGAGAAGCAGGGTGCGGCGAGGTTCAAGTACATCATTCCCCACGTCGTCATCATGGGGTTGCTCATCGCCGGGCTGGTCACTGGAGTTCGTCTCTGGCTCACACAGGTACCAGTTCCAGGGCTGACCGTCAGTCTATTTTGGGGAGGAGTCAACCTGATCCTAGTCAGTGTCGCCATCTTAGCGGCAGCAGAAGTGCCTGAATGGCGGGCGTTCTTCAGGATTAAGCGACGATTGTCGTGCGATGTGGCGACATCTGACCGCCAGCTTCATGGCATCGTCGTTGATATCAATGAAACTGGTGCCTGTGTCCGTCTGCCCGGACAGCTACAGGCTGACGGGAAGAGCCTCTTATGCACTATCAAAGGGCTGCGTGGGGAACGGCTTACACTAAGAGCCAGAATCTGCCGGCAACATCGTTTGTCACCGCGAGTTGTCGAAATCGGGTTGAAATTTGAGGACATCGAGGAGAAGCAGACTGAGGCGTTGATTGCCCTCACGTTTTCTGACTCCTCCGTGTGGAATCAACCGGATGTGGAGCCCGGGATTGTTCGAAGTTTCTGGTCCGTATTCCGTGTGTTTCAGAAAATAGTGGCGAAGTCTCGAACCTCACACCGACGACATGTCCGTATTCCCTACCAGCAGAATTGTCGTCTTGTGTTTCGTGATCGAATCTTGACTGGTAAGCTTGAACAGATTTCTCAAGCTGGACTTTCCGTCCATATTCCGGGGACGGTCGATCTCGTCGATGTCAAGGGAATGCTCTATGTCGGGGCATTCTCTCTACGAATACGCCGGACATGGATCACACAGTCTCACGAGATGGTGCAGGCAGGGTTCACGATTGAAGGGATAGAGAAGGGAGCTGATCGATGGTGCGAACTCACCGCACGTGCGGCCTGATGCTGGCGACAGTTTTGTCCTGGCCTGGCATCGCAGGAGCTGGAGATGTCTTTACCGGCTTCCAGATGGACAACCATAACCAGTATTTTGCCTATATGGGCGTGCGCACTCCCATCATGGCCACATCATCGAATCTACAGCCATTCGTACAATTTATGGGGGCTGGCCTAGGATATTCATTCAAAGACCGTGGCCTCATCCGGGATGCTGAGCTTCAGTTTGCCACTCCGGCTGCAGGATTGAAGTATCAGCAGGGGGCATGGAGTTTCCTCGGATTCGCCGGGCCACAGTTTCGATGGAAGCAGCAGGACCTGCAGGGTGGCGGACGGAGTCATGAGCACGACATCGGGGTTCAAGTGCAAGGGGAGGCCTTCCGCTGGCAGGAGCAGGGGATTGTGCATGCCATCGTATCGTATACCAATTTGGATGGGTTGGTCTGGAGCAGACTGCGAGGCACGAGGCGTGTCTACCAAATGGATCAAGGGTGCTGTTCCGTGTATCTCGGCTGGGATGTCGCAGGTATGGGGAATAAGGACTTCTATGCAGTGCAGACGGGACCCATCGCACAGGTACCGATCGGTCATTTCTATCTGACGCTCAGGGGCGGCTACCAATATTCTCAAACATTCCTCAACGGAGCGTATGGCGGTCTAGAAGTGTATGTGCCGTTTTAGGATGAATCCATAGTAGCGGATGTCTTCCCACCTTCAGTAATTCCGCCAGAGATAGATTGCGTCTGAAGATGCTCCCCTCGATACAGATCCTTCACCAAGGGTGCTTGCCAGATGTAGAGACATGGTCTTGGTTCTGCACGTTTTAAACCGCTTCCTCAGTGCCAATTGCCTTCTGTGCAACGATTCGATTCTGATGTGTTGTGCTCCCCAAGCAGCGAGTGATCCCACATCCAACCAGGCCCCTCCAAAGTAGTACCCACTCTGTGCACGTCTCCCCCTACGAGCTTGCTATGCACAGATCGCGAGTTCTGTTCTAGGCTTAGCACATGAGCCGCAGCGAACAGAAAGCCGCAGAGGGAACGGTTCCGCAGGGCACATGGACCGCACAGGGCTGCCGAAGAGTTCTGACGCAAAGGAGACAACACGAGCATGTCTACATGGGATGAATCATTGATCGGGACTAGCCGGTGTTTTCTTCAGGTGAAGGGCATGATTCCGCTCTTGAGCAAGTCCAAGGCGACGGTGTTGATTGCAGGGGAGACCGGGACGGGTAAGGAACTGTTTGCACGAGCGCTGCATTATTCGAGTGAGCGGAGCGGAAAGCCCTTTGTGCCCGTGAATTGCGCGGCCCTGCCGGATCATCTAGTCGAAAACGAGCTGTTCGGCCACAGCAAGGGGGCATTTACCGGTGCCCTCATTGAAAAACACGGGCTCCTTCATGAGGCAGACGGTGGGACCTTGTTCCTTGATGAAATCAACAGCCTCAATATAGTGGCCCAAAGCAAACTGCTGCGCGTGCTGCAGGATCAGGAGTTCAGGCCGTTGGGCTCCACAAAAAGCCGAGCCGTCGATGTGAAAATCGTGGCCGCAACCAATACGGACTTACGGTACTTGGTTGAAGCACGTCAATTCCGGGAAGACTTATTCTATCGGTTGAATGTGTTGTCCGTGGTGCTACCTCCGCTGCGTGACAGACAGGAAGATATCCCTGAGCTCGCCAGACAGTTTGTGAAACGCTCAGCCGAAGAATTCGGCAGGGGAGCAATCCGGCTATCTCCCGACGCGATCAGGAAGATGATGGCCTATGCATGGCCGGGCAATGTGAGGGAGTTGCAATCGGTGATCCATCGCGCTGTAGCGATGGCGATGGGCGAGACATTGGAAGGGTCGGACCTCGACGTGCCCGACCAGGAACCGACCGGATCAGCCAAGACCTATGTGCCGGATGGGCCCGATGGAATCGTGATTGAACCGGGTGGGTTTCAGGCGATGAAGGTGAAGATGATCGACGAGTTCGAGCGAGCGTATCTAAGCAAGCTGCTCTCCTCGCATCAGGGAAATATTTCCAAAGCGGCCCGCGCTGCGAAGAAAGAGCGCCGTGCGTTTCAACGGTTGCTGCATAAGCACGGTCTCGATCGCCATATGTTCTCTGCGGCCTAACAAGATGCGTTGTAACCCTATGCCTGAGGCGTGAGTGCCGCAGAGGGGGATGACTCGACTGAGGATGGCCTGGGATTCCGCACGGTTCGATGAGCGCGTGGGTGGGCATTAAACATGCGTGTAACCGGCTACTGTGGAAAGGCCGGATCAGTCTGCAACCAGCGATGGTGTGGTATGGCTGCTACTCAGCTATCTCTATACCCATCCCGATGCCAAAGATACGGCTGAGGGAATCACCAATTGGTGGCTTCGCGCGCATGGAGTCGATGTCAATGACAGAGATGTGAAGGAAGCGCTCAATGACCTCGTCGCACGGGACTGGCTGATCCAGAGAGGGAGCCTGTCAGGCCAGCAGATTTACGGCTTAAACCAAGCCCGAAGAGCGGAACTGCAAGAGCTTCTTGAATCATAGAAGTAAGCTCATCGGCGGAATCGGCTAATGGCCCCCCGGGCTAGGGGCAGGACCCAGCCTCGGCCATCGTTCCGTTAGAGGCGTTGGGAACGGCTTGGCGGGCGATCCGAAGATTCTCCGAGGCTTTTTCATAATACTGTGGATTGAGTTCGATGGCCTTTTCGAAGCAGACGACCGCTTTCTTTGCATGGTTGACGCCGAGAAGAGCGACACCGAGGTTGTTATAGGCACGTGGTTCGTCCGTCGCTTTTTGGAAGGTGTTGAGCGCATCGACATACCGGCGTCGCTGGACATAGGCGATGCCCAAATTGTTATAGAGCTTGGGAGCGTTCGAACCAGCAGCGACGGCCTGCTCATAGGCATCAATGGCTGAGTCGTAGTTCCCGCTCAGCGCATAGGCAAGACCGAGATTATTCAACACACTCGGCTCGCGCGGGCGATAGGTGAGAGCCGTGTGATAGGAGGTGATAGCGTCGGCGTGGCGCTTGCTCTGATCGTACAAGAGACCGAGCAAGTTATGAGCTTGCCAGCTCGATGGATTAAGTGTGACGGCTTTCGTCAAGGCCTTCTCGGCTTCCGCCGACTTGCCCTGCATCAGATAGATCTGCCCGAGGCCCTCATGGACCGGCGCAGACTCGGGCTCACGGAGACGGAGGTCCTGAAACTGTGTCAGGGCTTGATCGAGAAGCCCCTGTTGGAGAAACATCTGCCCCAGCTTGAGTCTGACTGAATTGCGGGTCGGATCGGCCTTCAAGGCCTTGTCATAGTGAATGCTGGCCAGCGGATAGTTCCGATTTTGAGCGTCAAGATCGCCTCTGCGTTCATGTTCCTCGACGGTCATCTCAGGAGTTGAGGGGGTGGCCTCAGCCAGGTGTTCCTGCTGTTTCTTCTGCTCTTCCATCATCTTCCGATATTCGGCCATATCCAAAGACGAGGTCTGGACGTCTTTTGTTCCGCTACAACCGGTGACTGTAGCAATTCCGACGAGACCGCTGACGGCAATAAACAGCTTCAGAGATTTGGTATGTGTCATCGCCTACTCTCCATTGCCTGGTTGAGCGCTTGTGTAACGCCAGCATGCCGCGACGCTGACCAACGGTCAAACAAAACCCTCTTTCCAAAATCCGCAGTCAAAGGTGGCTCCTCCTGATCGAACAGTCCGCACATGTCCTAAGTGCGGCCGGGCACAATTGATCTACGTCGTGGCCACCTAACCCTGCGGTCACGAAGCCGCAGATGCATGCCATCCTGTGCGGAGCAACTGCCTCACCCCCAGTCAGCTGGTCATCCAACCTACGGAGAATCCAGAAGAAGAAATTGATTCCTTGATGGCCTGGAGTTTGCGTGAGAGAGGTACGAAATCGGCCCATTGGCTCAACACTGCTGGGGGGAGGCAGTTTATGTACAAGTACGAAAAGAAAGTTGAGAAACTATCGGCTGTGACCGAAGTGGAGAAACTGCCTTCTGCACCGGAACTATCGATTGTGATGCCCTGTCTGAACGAAGCAGAAACCATCGGGACTTGTATTCAAAAAGCCCAGACATTCCTGAATCAGCATCATGTGGCCGGTGAGATCGTGGTGGCCGATAACGGCAGCACCGATGGATCGCAAGAGATCGCGATGCTGATGGGCGCGCGTGTCGTGCGGGTCGAGGCAAGGGGATATGGCAATGCCTTGATGGGCGGAATCACCGCCTCACGCGGCCGCTATATCATCATGGGCGATGCGGATGATAGCTACGACTTTCTCGATTTGAAGCGATTCATCGAAAAATTGCGAGAGGGCAATGACCTGGTTGTCGGATGCCGTCTGCCCTGGGGAGGTGGAACGATTAAGCCGGGCGCCATGAAATTCCTGCACCGTTGGTGGGGCAATCCCATGTTCACGGTCATGGCCAGACGATGGTTCGGCGCCCCGATTCACGACGTGAATTGCGGATTGCGTGGATTTTCGAGAGTCTTGTTTGATCGGCTGAATCTCAGATGTACGGGGATGGAATTTGCGAACGAGATGATCATCAAGTCGAGTCTCTATGGAGAACGCATCGCGGAAGTGCCTGTCACACTCCATCAGGATGGCCGCACAGCCCATCCGCCTCACCTGAGAACCTTTCGCGATGGGTGGAGAACCCTTCGGTTTTACCTGATGTACAGTCCAAAATGGTTGTTCGTGATTCCGGGTATCGCATTGGCGCTACTGGGGGTACTGGGATATGCCATAGCGATGCCGGGTTTGACGATCCGTGGCGTGACGTTTGATGTGCACACCCTGTTGTTTGCCAGCCTCGCGGTGCTCTGTGGGTACCAGTCAGTTACCTTTGCGATATTTTCAAAAGCCTTTGCGGTCAGCCAAGGCTTGATGCCGGAAGATCCCAGGCTCGCAAAATTCTTCCAGGTCATGAATCTAGAGCGAGGGCTCGTTCTTGCTGGAGTCGGAATGTTCGTGGGAGTTGGGCTGCTCCTCGCGGCGGTCTGGCAGTGGTGGCAAGCGGAATTTGGCCCTTTGGACTATGAGCGCACAATGCGGCTCGTGATTCCAGGCTCTATGCTGACCGCACTTGGGTTTCAGACCGTGTTATCCAGCTTCTTCGCCAGTATCTTGGGGATGCGCCGGAAATGAAACTGATTGAATCGTTCCATTCCAACTACATCGAGGAGAGGCGTATAACTTGTCTCAGCAGTCATCTTTCCGACCTCCTACCCCTGCATACATCGGTCTTGGACGTCGGGTGTGGTAGTGGCCAGTTGGCGAATCGGATTCACCGCGGCCGTTTGGATCTGAAGTTTTCAGGGATCGATGTGTTGCTGAGAAAGAGAACATGGATGCCGGTTCATATTTTCGATGGTCATACGATTCCCATGGAGTCCGATAGTGTCGATGTGGTGATGTTTGTCGATGTGCTGCACCATACGACCGATCCTATGGCGCTCTTATGTGAAGCGGCCCGTGTCGCACGTCATGGCATAGTCATCAAAGACCATCTCTTGGAGGGAGTTCTTGCCGGGCCGACGTTAGGCTTTATGGACCATATCGGAAATGCCCGATATGGGGTGGTCTCTCCAGGAAACTATTGGCGCAGACAGCAATGGGAGGAGGCTTTCGCTACGCTGAGGATGAAACCGGTTCAGTGGCGGGAATCGTTGGGGCTGTATCCACCGGTACTTGATCGACTCTTCGGCCGGTCGTTGCATTTCGTGACAAGCCTTGCATTCGACGGGGCTGCGTAAGTCCGGTCTCGCACAACCATGAAACGAGAACTCCTGATCGGCATGTCAGATAAAAAGGACGCCATGCGGTGCTCGATATCGTTGCTAAGAGCCTTTTCGTGGGTGAAAGCCCATGAGGACACTATTCGACGTACCCTCCTGCTAACCGTGATCTACTTGTTGCCGGCGCTCTCGATTCTGCAACCGATTGTTTTGGACCCGGACATCTGGTGGCATCTGCGGACAGGGAAATGGATTGTGAGTAATGGCGCACTGCCTGTGACTGATCCGTTCTCGGTCTATGGCGAGGGAAAACCGTGGATCGCATATAGCTGGTTATTTGATGTGTGGATGTATGGTCTAGTTTACACCTTTGGTGAGCAGGCCATCATCTTTTGCACCCTGGCGTTTTCCTTGCTGATACTGATGGTTCTGCACAAGTTACTGTCAGGACGAGTGAGAGATTTTACGGTCCTCTGTGGGGTGCTGGCCCTCTGTTCGTTCGCGCTCGTGAAGGTATTTACACCGAGACCCTGGTTATGGACGATTCTGGGGGTTGCGCTGACCCTGAACGTGATCCTGGCGTTCCGCGAAAAAAAGACCTGCCGATGGTACTGGCTGCTCCCTGTCGTATATGTGTTGTGGGCGAATGTCCATGTGCAGTTTGTGGTGGGACTCGGGTTGCTCGGCTTGGCCTGTCTCGCTCCAATACTCGACCATGTGGCTCGCTCCTTCTCATTCAAGGGACTCGCAGATGTTACATGGAGATCGGGACAGTGGAGGAAGCTACTGGGGTTGGCAATCACCTGTGGCCTCGCTACGCTGGCCAATCCTTATCACGTCCATGTGTATTCCGTCGTGATCGACTATGCGAGTCAAACCGGATTCAGAGATGTGATCAGTGAAATGCAGGCTCCCACGTTTCGGTCCATATCGGATTGGGCGCTGCTGGTGCTCTTTGCGTATGCCCTGATTGTGTTGGGCCGTCGGCCCTTTTGGTCCTCCTTCGATGTGCTATTGCTGAGTGTCGCCGCATATTGCGCTTTCCGAGGACAACGGGAGGCGTGGTTACTCGTTATTGCTGCTGTTTCGGTCATCCGTTCATCTGGGCCACATGAATCAGCCATGCAGCCATCGGGTGTTCAGACAATTCCACTTGCTCCCGTTGCCCTCTGTGTATGCATGGGGGTTGCGTGCTTGGTTGGATATCTCGGTCTGTCGAATACCAAGGTTCAAGAAAATACGGCTCAACTCTATCCTGTGCAGGCCGCACTCTTTCTCGAAAAGCAGGATTATGCGGGACAGCTGTACAACCATTTTGATTGGGGGGGCTATCTTATCTGGCGCCTCCCCGACCTGAAAGTATCAATGGATGGACGAGGTCACGTGCATGGTGAAACTCGAGTGAAACAGTCTGTCCTCACCTGGAACGGCGGATCTCATTGGAAGGATGACCAGGATCTCAATGCCTCCGAGATCGTGATCGCAAAGAAGGAGACGGCTCTCACAGCCATCCTCCGCCTTGATTCCAGATTTCACGTGGCCTATGAGGACCAAGTCGCGGTCGTGTTCGCTCGTTCTGAGCAACGTACAGAGCCCATTCCTTCCTCAACATTCCTGTCTTCCACGATTGCCGGAGCGCTAACAAGGACGTGGTAGCGGCTGGTCTTTGACTCCTGTTCTTATGAGCTTTCTCACCTCTTAGCGCATCTTGACCTTCCCCCGATTTCACAGACACCTCTCTAAGTGGGAAAATGAGGAAATCG
>CAKKRK010000130.1 GCA_919902665.1 Nitrospiraceae bacterium | reverse complement strand
AGTAGTTGTGCTCGCTGAGCTGTTCGACGGGGCGTTTGCAGTCCGGACAGAGTCCAGACTCCACGTCTTTCTCAGTCCAGAACCGCTCATCGAACGTGCAGTACCAACCGGTATACGAATCCTGATAAATGAGATTCTTGTCGTAGAGCTCCTGAAGATATCGTTGGACAATGGCCTTGTGCTCGAGATCCGTCGTTCGAATGAACGCATCGTTCGAGATGTTGAGGCGTTGCCACAATGTTTGAAACTGAGGCGCAAGCTTATCGCAGTGGGCCTGAGGGTTGATGTCGGCTTTGGCCGCGGCCTGTTGCACTTTCTGGCCATGTTCATCGAGGCCGGTGAGAAAAAACACCTCGCGTCCGCGCAACCGCCAATAGCGCGCCAACACGTCAGCGGCGATTGTGGTGTAGGCATGGCCGATGTGTGGGACATCATTGACGTAGTAAATCGGAGTGGTGATGTAGAAGGGGTTCGCGTCTGTCATATCGCGGGCAAGATATCAGGTTGGCGTCGCTTTTGGCTAGGTTGCGGCTCCGGCGGGGACAAGGCCAAGTGCTTCACGCAGGCGAAGGAACGTCGTTTCCAGTGCCATCTGCACGTTGAGGTGCCGCGTGGCTTGCTGTTCGGTACGCTCGATCTCATTCAAGAGGGTCAGGAGAGCATCGATGTCTGCTCGCTGGGCGTATTGTCGCAGGTCTGTGATGTGGTCGAGGTGAAGGAGTTGATCATGATCTCCATCGACGATGACGATGACCAGATCGCGAATCCATCGTGTGAGCCATATGAGGGTTTCTTCGCCACGGTCCGTCTTTGCCAAGCTTTCCGCTGCCGAGAGGATGGTTCCGCTTGACAGCAAGCTTTCCGGCTGCACCAACGCCAGACATTCTTGTTGTCGCGCGCGAACGTCTGCCACATTCGCCGTGAGCGCTTCTCCGATACGGCCATCGGCGAAGACCGCCAGGAAACGGGCGTCGGCAGGAGGAATCTCTCGCTTGAGGATCAATGCCGCCTCAACTTGGGTGCGGGCGGGTGTCGTGAAGCGGAGTGCTTGGCAGCGTGATCGAATGGTGATCGGAAGCGCCTGAAGCCGGCTGGTGACGAGGATAAAGAGACTATCACCTGGAGGCTCTTCCAAGGTCTTGAGGAGCGCGTTCGCTGCACCGATCGTCAGTCGGTCCGCGTCGTCAATCAGGCAAATCTTTCGCTCTCCGATAAGTGGGCGATAGACGAACTGTTGTTCGATCTCCCGCACCTGCTCGATTTTGATTTGCGGGGTGGCGGCTTTCGGATCGGGCTCGATGACAAAGTAATCCGGGTGCGTCCGAGCGGCTATCTGAAGGCAGGATCGGCATCGACCACAGCTGTCCTGAGCCTCTGTCTGCGAGGGTTGCTCGCAGTTGAGGGCCTGTGCCAGTCTCACGGCGGTCATCAACTTTCCGATCCTGGCTTCGCCATAGAACAGATAGGCATGGGCCAAGCGTCCATTATAGACGGTTGCCTGAAGGAGGGAGATGGGTTGCGCGTGGCCTGTGATATCGGCGAAAGGCATGGGCTATCGGCGTCTCGATGTCCGTCTGCGATAGGTCTTGAGCCAGTTCAGAACCAGCTCTTCTACGGTCTGGGTCACCGACTCCAGCGGTTGTGCGGAATCGATCACCATGATGCGTCGAGGTTCTTGTCGTGCCAATACGTGAAATCCCGCCCGGACTTTCCGGTGGAATCGCTCGGCTTCTCGATCGAGTCGATTTTGAGTGGTAGCGCGACCACGGCGTCGGCTGAGTCCGACAGCAACGGGGACGTCGAAGAGCAACGTGAGTTGAGGGGCCAGTTTCCCGGTCGCCCAGTCGTTCATGGTGCGCAATATTCGTAGGTCCAACCCCCGTCCATATCCCTGATAGGCCATCGTCGAGTCTGAGAATCGATCACAGACGACCGTCACTCCGCGTGCGAGTGCGGGTTTGATGACGTGATCCACATGCTGGCGTCGGGCCGCGAAAATAAGGTAGGCTTCCGTTTCAGGGGCGATGGTTTCCCCTGAATGGTCGAGCAGGATACTGCGCAGACGTTCGGCGAGAAGCGTCCCTCCCGGTTCTCGGGTATGCAGCACGTTCAGGCCTTGCGCGGTCAGCCGCTCGCACAGTCTTCGAGCTTGTGTCGTTTTTCCGCTTCCTTCACCGCCTTCCAGCGTCATGAAGATGCCCGTCGATTTTCTTGTTGTTCTACCCATTGGCAATTTTCATTCGCAGCCGCAATCGGGGAGCGATCCTATGTCAGGTCGAGGCGAATAGCAAGACCAGTACCTTTTTTGAATTCGCCCGGTCTAAGCACATAACCCGTTGAAATTTACAATAAAATGCTTGCGGGGTTTGTCAGGAACTCTGTAAGATGAATCACGCAATGCTCTCCCCATTCATGGCAGGGTGTCGGTGATTCATGCTCAAGGTCGCGCTAAGACGCTATTTTCTCACAGGCCTCCTCCTTGTCACCCCTATTTGGGGCACGATTCTCATCCTAAAGACCCTATTTGTTGCGGTAGACGGCATCTTGGGCGATGCCGTCGCAGAATTGGTGCCGGATCATTACATCCCCGGCCTAGGGATCATCACGCTGGTTCTGCTCATCTTTTTAGTCGGGTTGTTTGCGGCGAACTTCATCGGGCGTCAGATTGTGGGTCATTGGGAAGATTGGCTCAACCGGCTGCCCCTCGTCCGGGGGATTTATTCCACGCTGAAGTCCATGATGGATATTCTGTCTTTTTCGGAACGAGGGTCGTATCGTCGGGTGGTCTTGATTCAATTCCCCAAGAACGGCCATTATTGTTTTGCGTTTGTGACTGGCATGACGAAAGGCGAGACCACGGCATTGGGCCCGGAGGCGCTGATTCATGTGTACGTGCCTACCTCGCCCAATCCGACGTCGGGTTATTTTCTCTTAGTGCCGGAACGGGAAGTGATATCGGTTGATATCAGTATTGAAGAAGCGATGAAGCTGATTGTATCGGGTGGTCTCTATACGCCATCTGGTGCCATGGCTTCGGCCCTAAAGGGAGAGCCAAAGTGGAGTCATGTCAAACAGCCGGATGCCGGTGTGCCGATCGGATAAACACGAGGTTTTGATACCTAATTGAGGTCTTCTTAATTTCCGGAGTCTTTGATGAAACCATCAGTGGATCAATGCACAACGGTCTCGCGTATTCCCGGCCTAGGCGTGATTGTGATGGCGGCCGGGTTGGGCAAGCGGATGAAGTCCACCCAAGTCAAGGTGTTGCATCATGTCGCGGGTCAGCCGATGGTTCTCTACGCTGTTGATGTGGCGCTTCAACTCGCGGGCCATCGTATTGCGGTTGTGGTTGGGCATCAATCCGACAAGGTTCGGCACGTGATTGAAACAGGCATTGCCGGCAGGCTGGGATCAAAGTCTGTGAGCATTGTCGAGCAAGCCGAGCAACTCGGGACCGGCCATGCGGTGCTGCAAAGCCGCCTCGTGTTTTGTCTGGGCGACGAGGCGCGTCCGACGCATTATCTTATCTTGAACGGGGACACTCCGTTGCTAAAGGAAGAGACGGCGCGGGAACTATTGCGAGCCCATCAATCCCAGAGCGCTACTGTGACGATTCTGACGGCGATGCTCGATGATCCCAGCGGCTATGGTCGAGTCATTCGCCGGGAGTCCGGCGGATCTCACCAGAGTGAAATCACTTCGTCTGATGTGCTGAAGATTGTTGAAGATCGTGATGCCACTCCGGTCGAACGGGCTACCAAGGAAATCAACGTAGGGACGTATGTCGTGTCCGGAGATTTTCTCTTCGAGGCCCTGGATAAGCTGGAGCCACGCAACGCGCAGAATGAATACTATCTGACGGATATTGTTCGGATGGCAGTTGACCAGGGGCGGCGTGTTGCGGCGGTGACCCTTCAAGATCCCGACGAGGGGCTGGGAGTCAATACTAGGCAACAGCTGGCGGCTGCGGAGCAGGTCGTCCGTCAGCAGATTCGCGAGCACTGGCTTGACGCCGGAGTCACGATGCGGGATCCTGGCTCCGTGTGGGTTGATGCCGGAGTCACCATTGGAAGAGATACTGTGCTGTATCCACACGTGAGTCTCGAAGGCAAAACCAGTATCGGTGAAGGGACGACAATCCGTTCCGGGGTCCGTATCACCGATTGTGTGATCGGCAATCACGTCGAGATTTTAGACTCCTGCGTGCTTGCTGAGTCGGACGTGCATGATGACGCACATCTCGGTCCGTTCGTGCATCTTCGCCCAGGTGTGGTGGTCAGGCGGAAAGCGAAAGTCGGAAATTTTGTCGAGATGAAGAACACCGAATTGGGCGAAGACTCCAAGGCCAATCATCTCAGTTATTTAGGTGATGCCACGATCGCAGAAGGGGTGAATATCGGCGCCGGCACCATCACCTGTAACTACGACGGAGCGCGAAAGCATCGAACGGTGATCGGCAAGAATGTGTTTCTCGGAAGCGATACGCAGCTGATTGCACCGGTGACGATTGGAGAGGGATCGGTGGTGGCGGCGGGGACGACCGTGACGCAGAACGTCCCGGCTGATTCATTGGCGATCGCCCGTGTATTACAAGTCAATCGAGTTGGGTGGGCAGCGAAACGTCGGGTGTTGCTGACCGCTGGGATACCGAGCTACGACTCGACAAAGGCTGCCAGCGGGCCGAAGAAACAGAAGAGCAAAAGAGCTTCAAGTAACTTAAAAAAGGGACGCGCAAAGTCATCGAAACGTTGATTACGGTCTGAGTGTCGTTATTTACCGGTCATCCTAGTGAGACCTGGAGTAACTGTTATGTGTGGAATCGTCGGATATGTTGGCAATCAAGATGCGGTCCCGATTCTCATCGGAGGATTGGCGAAGTTGGAGTACCGTGGGTACGACTCCTCTGGAGTCGCCGTCATGGAGGGGGCGAAAATTGTCGTTAGGCGGAGTGTGGGCAAGCTGGTCAATCTTCAAAATTCGCTCAAGGCAAAAGAGCTCAAGGGGACGGTCGGAATCGGCCATACTCGCTGGGCGACTCATGGGAAGCCTTCAGAACAGAATGCCCATCCGCATCGGTCCAAAGGCTGCGTGTTGGTCCACAACGGGATTATTGAAAACTACCAGCAACTCAAACAGCAATTGGAAAAGGACGGCTACAAATTTGTATCGGAAACCGATACGGAGGTCGTCGCGCATTTGATCGATAAGTACCTTCAGAAAGGGAAGCTGCTGGCTGATGCCGTACGGTTGGCGACGAAAGATGTGAGTGGCAGTTACGCACTGGCCGTCATGTCAGAGCAAGAACCTGGGACGTTGATTGCCGCGCGGTCCGGATGCCCGTTGGTGGTTGGGCGGACCAAGCACGCCTCGTACATCGCTTCCGATGTCATGGCGATGCTCGCGCACACGCGCGAAGTGACCTATCTCGAAGAAGGGGATGTGGCGGTTGTCACTCAAGACGACCTGCATCTTACCGACGTCGGCGGCCATGCTGTCTCGCGCAAATCAACGAGGATTAGCTGGGATGCGTCGGCGGTGGAGAAGAGCGGCTATCCGCACTTCATGCTGAAAGAAATTCACGAACAACCTCAGACAATCCTTGATACGATGCGCGGACGGTACTCCTATGAGACTGGCGAAGCAGATCTACCGGACATCGGGCTCACACCGAAAGAGTTTGCAGCGGTTGAGCGGATTTGGATCGTCGCCTGTGGCACCTCTTGGCATGCAGGCCTGGTCGGGAAATATTTATTTGAAGAAATGGTTCGTACACCGGTTCAGGTGGATATCGGGAGCGAATTTCGGTATCGCGATCCGCTCGTCGGGAAGAACGATCTATTTGTCACAATTTCTCAGTCCGGAGAGACGGCTGATACGCTGGCTGCTGCGCGAGAAGCAAAGGGAAAAGGGGCGCGTGTGGTCTCCATCGTGAACGTTGTCGGCAGCACCTTGGCGCGCGAGTCGGACGGGGTGCTGTACACGCATTGCGGACCGGAAATCGGCGTCGCATCGACCAAAGCGTTTACCGCGCAGCTCACGGCGCTGTATTTGCTAGCCTTGCATTTTGCCAGAGTTCGTAATGTGATGAAGGTGGCAGACGGAAAAGCCTGGTTAGATCGGTTGGTGCAGTTGCCGGTATTGGTCAAGCGCGTGCTGCAGCGAGAGGCTGAAATCGTGGCGATTGCTAAGCGATATTACAAGAAGCGCAATTTTTTATTCTTAGGACGCGGGATCAACTATCCGATCGCACTGGAAGGCGCGCTGAAGCTGAAAGAGATTTCTTATATCCATGCCGAAGGCTATGCGGCGGGCGAGATGAAGCATGGTCCGATTGCGTTGCTCGATAAGGATATGCCGGTCGTGGTTTTGGCGCCCCGAGACAAACTGTATGACAAAACCGTCAGCAATCTCATGGAAGTAAAAGCGCGACACGCACCGGTGATTGCCTTCGTGGCAGAAGGAGAGCGGGAGCTCGGCAAGATTGCGGATGCGGTGTTTACCGTTCCTGATACCCACCCGCTGATCTCGCCGATGTTGTTTACTATCCCGCTGCAGCTCCTTGCGTATCATATCGCCGTATTGCGCGGGGCGGACGTCGATCAGCCGAGGAATCTCGCCAAGAGTGTGACGGTAGAATGAGGTGCGAAGGCCGGGTCCCTGTGCTCGCTCAACGCGCGGCCTCAGAAGGCCCTCGTTGAATGCGCGCAGTAAGGGACTCTATCTTCACGCCTCATTAGGGGAGGAGGAAGAAGAGATGGAGATTACGCAGCAGGATGTCGAGAAGGTGGCGCAGCTGGCGAGATTGGCGGTGAGTGCTGCTGAAAAAGAGACATTTGCCAAGCAGTTGACCCAGATTCTCGGGCATGTCGATACGTTGAGTCAGTACGACACGACGGGAATCGAACCGACCGCCACGGTCATGGGACACGTGAATGTGTTTCGTGAGGATCTTGTGCGCCCATCACTGTCTTCAGAGAAGGCGTTGGCGAATGCGCCAGAGCGTGAAGTGGATGGGTTTGTTGTCCCTAAAATTCTAGAGGAGCGTTAATCGTCAGGTAGCCGACTCGCACGTTGACCACAACGAAAGCACGTAGCGATTGACGAATAACGGAAAGATACATGTTTCGACAAATGTTACGTTCGAAAATTCACCGTGCCACAGTGACAGGGGCCCATCTCGAGTATGAAGGCAGCCTGACAATCGATCAAGATTTGATGGAGGCGGCCGGGATCCTCCCCTATGAGGCGATTGTCTGCTCGAACTTGAATAACGGCGAGCGATTCATGACCTATGCGATCAACGGTACGCGAGGAAAAGGGGAGATCATTTTGAATGGGCCCACCGCTCGAAAGGCGGCAGTCGGGGATCAGATCATCATCTTTTGTTATGAGTATTACAGCGAAGAAGAGATCAAGAAGCACACCCCCAAGATCGTCCGGGTAAATGAAAAAAATCGAATTGTGGCGGTGAGCTGATACGCCACGGACAGGCTAACCGATGAGGCGTCCTGTCGGTTCGTGCGCAGATCACCAGTCGGGAACGAGAGGTTCATGTCCCTTCATAAACTAACCCTCTGTGAGCTTCAGAAGCAATTCCAGGCAGGGGAAGTGACAGCTACAGAGATCGTGCGCGCTTACTTCTTGCGCATTGGCCAGGTGGAGCCCAAAGTAAAGGCTTTCGTCACTCAAGCGAAAGAATCAGCCTCCATGGAGGCTGAGGTTTTGGACCGAAAGCTCAAGGGATGGCGGAAGACCCTGCCGCTCACCGGAATGCCTCTGGCCATCAAGGATAATATCTGTACGGAGGGCATCTCTACGACCTGTAGCTCTCGCATGTTGCAGAATTTCGTCCCGCCGTACGATGCAACGGTGATCGCCAAGTTGCGTACGCAAGAGTACATATTGTTAGGTAAGACGAATTTAGACGAATTTGCGATGGGATCATCAACGGAGAATTCCGCGTTCGGCCCCAGCCGGAATCCTTGGAATCTGCACTGTGTGCCGGGAGGATCAAGTGGAGGATCGGCCGCGGCAGTGGCGGCAGAGGAATGTGTGGCGGCGCTTGGCTCAGACACCGGCGGATCCATCAGGCAGCCGGCAGCCTTCTGTGGCGTGGTCGGACTGAAGCCGACGTATGGACGGGTCTCGCGGTATGGGTTGGTCGCGTTTGCCTCCTCGCTGGATCAAATCGGGCCGATCACGAGAGATGTATCCGATTCGGCGTTTCTTCTTCAGGCCATTGCAGGTCATGATCCGATGGATTCCACGTCGGTCGACCGCCCTGTTCCAGATTATATGAAAGCGTTGCAAAAACGGGATCTCAAAACTGTGAAGGTCGGTGTACCGGTTGAGTTTTTTGCGGAAGGACTTGATCCGGATGTCGAGCAGTCGGTCAGAGCGGCGATTGGGGAACTAAAGGCTCTTGGAGCTGAGATCAAGGAAATCCGTCTACCAAGGACCGACGCAGCTGTGGCGGTGTACTATGTGATTGCCACGGCAGAAGCCAGCTCGAATCTTGCTCGTTTCGATGGGGTAAAGTTCGGTTTTCGTGCCAAGGAGACCAAGGATCTTCTCGATCTCTACATGAAAACGAGACAGGAAGGGTTTGGCCCGGAGGTGAAGCGTCGGATCATGCTGGGGACCTATGTGCTCAGCGCCGGGTATTACGATGCGTACTATGGGAAAGCTCAAGCCGTACGAACGTTGGTCTGCCAGGATTTCGACGCTGCGTTTAAAGAAGTCGATCTCATTGTGACGCCGGCGACACCGACTCCGGCCTTCAAGCTTGGTGAAAAGAGCGAAGATCCGCTACAGATGTACCTCTCCGATATTTTCACGATCTCGGTCAATCTGGCTGGATTGCCGGCGATTGCTCTGCCCTGCGGCTTCAGTAAAGAGGGACTTCCGATCGGGCTGCAATTGATCGGGCGAGCGTTCGAAGAAGAGACAATACTTCGGGCGGCCCATGCTTATGAGCAATCGACGCAATGGCATCTTAAGAAACCGACGATACGGTAGACCGGTGCAGTCAGAGGACAGTGGAGAAGGATGCGGAGAGAGGGCAAATGGATGGAGATGACTAACCACGACAAGAGGCAATTATGACGATTGTTGAGATCGCGGCACTCCTCGTAGCTGTAGTATTTGCCGTGCTGGTTGGATATCTCGTCCCCGTCTTGATGCAGGTTCGAAAGACAGTCGCTGAGTCCGAACAGCTGCTGGCCAAGATGAACACTGAGCTGCCTGCCCTGGTGGTTGAATTGCGTGCGATAAGCCAGAATTTGAACGACGTAACAAGTCAGGCACGCGAGGGAGTTGAGCATGCGGCCGTCTTGCTCCACGCGGTAGGTGAAATCGGCGAGTCTGTGCAACAAGTCCATAATGTCGTTCGTGGTTCAAGCGGGACGCTGTTGAACAATGTGGCGAGCATGGTTGCGGGTTTCAAAGCAGCCACTCACGTCGTACGGGAACGCATGAAACATGAGGGAGGGACACACAATGGCGGATGAACGAGGATCATCAGCGGCAGTCTTTTTGGCTTTTCTGAGCGGGGCAGCGATGGGTGCGGTTGCGGCATTGTTGTTGGCGCCAGAAGCAGGGAGCGAATCGCGTGAGCGACTCCGGGGGTATGCCCGTCGTGCGGAACACGATCTTCGAGATCTTGCTGGGCGTGCCGGTGAAGTGTTTGAAGAAGCCGTTGATCAGGGCAAGGAGTTTGTCGAAACAAAGCAGTCGGTGCTGCGAGAGGCATTCGATGCTGGACGTGAAGCCATGAGGCGCGAACGCGGTCGCACCTCCGATGAGGGGCCTGATCGAGGATGATTTTTGAGACAGTCATCGGAGTGGAGGTCCATGCACAGCTGCGGACCAACTCCAAGATGTTCTGCGGGTGCGGCACGACATTCGGTCTGTCGGCCAACAGTCAGACCTGTCCGATCTGTCTTGGTCTGCCAGGCAGCTTGCCCGTTATCAACCGAATGGCAGTCGAAATGGCGGTTCGCGCCGGTTTGGCGCTGAACTGTACGATTGCGGAGAATAATCAATTCGCGAGAAAGCACTATTTCTACCCGGATCTGCCCAAGGGGTATCAGATTTCCCAATATGAGTCCCCGATTTGCGAACATGGGTGGATTGAGGTTCGCGACAGTGGTGGGGGGACAAAGCGTATCCGCATTCGTCGTGCACATTTGGAGGAGGATGCCGGGAAGAACATCCATGAGACCGGTACCAGTGGGAGCCAGGTCGATCTGAATCGTGCAGGCACACCGCTGTTGGAAATCGTGACGGAACCAGACATGCATTCGGCTGACGAGGTGGTGGCCTATCTCAAAGGGTTGCGGGAAATCTTAATGTACCTTGATGTCTGTGACGGCAACATGGAGGAGGGGAGCTTTCGGTGTGAGCCGAACTTGTCGCTGCGTCCGTCAGGGCAACAGGAGTTTGGGACAAAAGTCGAGCTAAAGAACATCAACTCCTTCAAGTATGTCAAGGATGCAGTTGAGTATGAGATCAAGCGGCAGACCAAAGTGTTGACTGAGGGAGGCAAGATTCGCCAGGAAACGAGGCTCTGGAATATCGAACGTGGTGAAACGGCAGTCATGCGTTCCAAAGAGGAAGCCCATGACTACCGCTATTTCCCTGATCCAGATCTGGTGCCGTTGCAGTTGGATCAAGCGTGGATCGATGGATTCCGTAGCGGCTTGCCCGAACTACCGGCTGTGCGGACGAAACGATTTGTTTCGGACTATGGGTTGCCAGAATACGATGCCACCATCCTGACGGCTTCGAAAGACATGGCGAACTATTTTGAATCCTGCGTGAAGCAGTTCCCTCAACCCAAGATCGTGAGTAATTGGGTGATGGGAGAGTTGATGCGAGAGCTAAACAAATCCGGAACTGATATTTCAGCGTCGCCTGTTACGCCTGAACGGCTGGTGAGCCTGTTGCAGATGGTGGATAAAGGGACGATTAGCTTAAAAGTGGCGCGCGATATTTTCCCTGAACTCTACAGCAGTGGGAAGACGCCTGAGCAAATTGTGCAAGCGAAAGGGCTGACGCAGGTCTCAGACGAAGGGGCGCTCGAACAGATCATTGCTGAGGTATTGAGCAAGAATCCAGCGCAGGTTGCGCAGTTCAAAGAGGGAAAACAACAAGTATTGGGATTTTTGGTCGGACAGGTAATGAAGACGAGCGGGGGAAAAGCGAATCCTGGGAAGGTGAATGAGTTGTTAAGGAAGAAACTGGGGTGAGAGCTAACTTACCAACTGGAGCGGAGAGATTATGAGCGCGATTAGAGAAATCAAGGGCAGACAGATTATCGATTCACGTGGCAATCCAACGATTGAAGCCGAAGTGACGCTCGAAAGCGGCGCGAAGGGGCGGGCGGCTGTGCCATCTGGTGCATCAACCGGGGAAAAAGAAGCAATCGAACTTCGCGACGGTGACAAGAAACGGTGGATGGGAAAGGGCGTCTCAAAGGCAGTTTCGAATATCAGCAAGGTCATTGCTCTGGAATTACTCGGTAAGGAAGCATTCGACCAGGCTGGTATCGACCGAGCCATGATTGCGTTGGATGGGACAAAAACAAAAAGTAAACTGGGAGCCAACGCGATCTTGGGTGTGTCGCTAGCCGTGGCAAAGGCGTCGGCGAATGAAACGGGCCAGCCGCTCTATCGTTATCTTGGGGGGGCGAATGCCCGTGTGCTTCCCGTACCGCTCATGAATATCATCAATGGCGGAGCCCATGCGGATAATCGCTTGGACCTCCAAGAGTTCATGATCATGCCGATAGGCGCAAGCCGATTCAGCGAAGCCCTCCGCATGGCGACAGAAGTGTTTCATTCGTTGAAGGCTCTCTTGAAGAAGAAGGGACTCAACACGGCCGTGGGGGATGAGGGTGGGTTCGCCCCGGATCTGCAATCGAATGAAGAAGCGCTGAGTCTGATTTCACAATCGATAGAAGACGCCGGCTATAAGGTTGGTCAAGATATCGCGTTGGCGTTGGACTGCGCGGCGAGCGAATTCTATGACAAGGGACGGTATGTGCTCGAAGCGGAAAAGAATCCGGAGCGTTCGTCGGATGAGATGATCAGCTACTACGGCAAGCTTTTGGATCGTTATCCGATCCTTTCCATCGAAGACGGGTTGAGCGAGCTGGATTGGAAGGGGTGGAAGATCCTCACCGAGAAGCTGGGCAAACGGGTGCAGCTTGTCGGGGACGACATCTTCGTCACGAACGTCGAAATCTTTTCGAAGGGCATCAAGGAGGGAATTGGGAATTCGATTCTGATCAAGCTCAATCAGATCGGGACCCTGACGGAAACCTTGGATGCGATCGAACTTGCGAAGCGATCAGGCTATACAGCGATCATTTCACACCGGTCCGGTGAGACCGAAGATACTACGATTGCGGACGTGGCGGTTGCGACGAACAGCGGATTGATCAAGACGGGATCCTTATCCCGAACGGATCGTGTGGCGAAATATAACCAGTTGCTCCGAATTGAAGAAGAGCTGGGAGCCGTGGCGCTCTATCGTGGTCGAGAGGCCGTGCAGGTCAGGGCCTAGCTGGTTCTGCCGCCGCCGGATGCACAGATGATTATCAAACAGAATCGTGGACGGCAATGGCTGGAATGGCGGCAGCGCGTCCTTATCACCATGCAGGTGCTCGGCGCGGGTGGCTGTGTATGGCTATTCGTGGCGTTGTTTTCCGGAGACATGGGCCTCACTCGGTATCTCTCCGTGCGCGATTATGCATGGAATCTGGAACAAGAACTCTCGACCTTACGCCGAGAAAGTGCCACATTGCAGCACGATATTACTCGTCTCCAGCATGACCCCGCTAAAATTGAGCAGTTGGCTCGAGAACAGTTGGGGTACGTGCGTAAGGGAGAGACTGTCTATCAATTGGTGCCAGACCCTGACAAGAAACGGGAGTCGTTGTCAAAACCATGAAGTTTGGAACAGTTGCGATCATCGGGCGGTCCAACGTCGGCAAGTCGACGCTGCTCAATTGCCTGCTAGGTGAAAAAATCTCGATTGTGTCGAGTAAGCCCCAGACCACAAGGACCCGCATTATGGGTGTCGTGCATGTGGACGGAGCACAAATTGCCTTTCTCGATACGCCGGGGCTCCATAAACCCGAGCACTTGCTCAATCGTCGAATGCTGCGTACTGCCGTGGAGACCTTGGAAGATGCGGATCTCTTGTACATGCTGATGGATGCCACCAGTCTTCCGGGTCCCGGAGATCTAATCGCTATCAAGCATATGAAGGAGGCGTTGGCCAAACGGCTGCGTCCGGTCATCCTTGTCATCACGAAAATTGATATCGTCAACAAGCAGAAACTGCTCCCAACTCTCGAACGGTATGGCAAACTCTTCGCATGGACGGAGGTGGTGCCGGTTTCTGCTCAGGTCGCCGACAATATTGATCGGTTGCTGGCCGTGACGGTTCCCTATCTTCCGTCGGCAGAAGGAGCCTACGGCGACGATGTGATGACCGATCAGACCATGAGAACGCTGGCGGCTGAGATGATCCGTGAGAAGGTGCTGCAAGAGACGGAGGAGGAGGTGCCGTATGCGGTCGCAGTCGAGATCGATGAATTCGTCGAGGAGGGCAAGCTGGCGAAGATTCGGGCGTCGATTTTGGTAGAGCGAGACTCGCAGAAGGGCATCCTGATAGGCAAACACGGAGAGCGTTTGAAATTGATCGGCACACAGGCCAGGCTGGACATGGAACGGCTGTTCGGTATGAAAGTGTTTTTGGAGCTGTGGGTGAAGGTCAGAAAATCTTGGCGTGAGGACGAGCAGACCTTGGTGGAGTTGGGTTACTAGGGAATGATGCAGCCGATGGAACGACCGATAGAGCCGCACGCACCGGACCAGCGACCGCACCAGTCCGAACGCGATGTGCTGCGTGAAGTTTTGCGTGATCAGACCGAACGTGGGCAGACGAAATCGGACATTGTGATCCAGTCCGTACAAAAGTTGCTGCGCCGCGGAGCCATCACGAACCTCTCCAAGATGTTGGGGCGTATGCACCCCGCCGACATCGCCAAAGTCGTGACCCATCTCTCCTCTCCGAAGGAAAAACGAGAGATCTTCGAACTAGTCCGCGGCGAAGGCAAGCGTGGACAAGCGCTCAGTGAGCTCGACGGCGAAAGCATCCAGCAAGTACTCGCAGATCTGTTGCATTCTGACATTGCGTGGCTCTTGAAAGACCTCGGCCCCGACGATGTGGCGTACATTCTCGGATTTTTTCCTGAAGAGCGTAGCAAAGAGATTCTCGCCCTAATGAAGACCGAGGATTCAACCGAGGTTGCCGACATCCTTAAATATCCAAAGGCTACGGCAGGCGCGATCATGACCACAGAGTTCTTTTCCTTGCCGGAGGATGCCACGGCACAGGAAGCGATCCGTCGGTTACAACAAGCCACCGATGCGGAAATGGTGTTCTATATTTATGTGACGGACAAGGATGATCGTCTGGTCGGTGTTCTCTCGCTCCGACAGCTGATCACGGTCCCTCCAACGACGCCACTGAAAAATATCATGGCCCGAGAAGTGATGAGTGTGGCGATCGACTTGGATCAAGAGGAAGTCGCGCGCCAGGTGGCCAGCTATAACTTGCTGGCGATTCCGGTAGTGGAACGGGATGGCAAACTCGTGGGCATCATCACGGTCGATGATGTGGTCGATGTGATCCGAGAAGAAGCGACCGAAGACATGTTGAAAATGGCCGGGGCAATTGAGGAAGACACGGGCTTGAAGCCTTCGAGTTTCGGCTCGGCGAAACTGCGGTTGCCATGGCTCTTTACCAACCTAGTCGGCAGTCTCCTGTCCGGTGCGATCCTCTGGCATTTCCGTTATACGATCCAGGAGGTGGTGTCGATCGTGAGTTTTATCCCTGTGATTGCGGCGATGGGTGGGAATGTGGGGTTGCAGTCCTCAACGCTGATTATTCGAGGGTTGGCCACCGGCTCTGTGGACCTCACTCATGTATGGCCTATTTTTTTTCGTGAAGCGAAGATTGGCTTGGTCATGGGAGTGGCCTGCGGTGTGACGCTGACACTGGTTGCCTGGGTTTTGCATCAAGGGTTTTTGGGCATGGTCCTCGGAGCTTCGCTGATCACTGCATTTTTGGTGTCGACCAGTATGGCGACGATTATGCCAATTCTGCTCAAACGCGTGGGGGTCGATCCGGCCGTTGCTGCCGGTCCTTTTGTCACGACAGCAAACGACATCACCGGGATTACAATCTATCTGACCTTGGCCACTCTTTTCTTGGACTATCTCCGGTGACACGGACTGGTGCATCCTCGTGCCTCAATCGAGGTTGGGAGGGGAGAGAGCTGTGCCTCTGGTAAAGACGACTGCGATCATTTTACGGAGCCGCAAGTGGGGGGACGCCGATCGAATCGTCACGGTGTACTCCAAAAGTCTGGGTAAAATCAGAGGGGTCGCCCGTGGTGCCCGTCGTCAGAAAAGCCGCTTTGGGGCCGCGATCGAACCATTTAGTGTGTGTCGTCTGAATCTGTTTGAGAAAACAGGGGACTCCCTGTTTCGAATTTCGCAGGTCGATTTGGTACGATCTTCTCAAGTGTTACGGGAAGACCTTCGCTTGATGGCATCGGCGGCGAGAATGGTGAATGTTGTCACCGCGATCACTCCGGATGGAGATCCGGACCCGCGTTTGTTTGATAGCTTGGAGCAAGGCCTTGCCTCGCTCCAGGAAAGTGAAGACCCGACCTTTACGGCGCTCCTGTTTCAGATCAGGCTGCTTGGACTGACGGGGTTTCGCCCGCAGACCGATCATTGCGCCGCCTGTGGGAAGACGCACTTCGTTGGAGAGCCTCAATTTTCTCCAATCGCCGGAGGTCTCGTGTGTCTGCCCTGCGCCGCGCGTCAACGAGTTCGATGTGTCGCATTCTCACGAGGCAGCCTGTTGTTTCTCCAGCAAGCCATTCGGCTGGCGCCTACGGTGCTCACGCGATTGCGAGCAACGGGGCAAGTGCGGAATGAGGTGGAGGAAGCGATTGAAGGGTACGTCACGGTGGTTGCCGGGAAACGGCTGCCACCGGTTGACTTCCTGTCGCTCGCATCGCCAGGATGAGCAAGACACGATGAGAGGTGAACATATGACAGCCACTGCTCTTGAGCCTCGAGATATGGAGTGGCTCGACAAGGGAGTGTTGGGAATCCAGTGGAGCGATGGCCATAAGGGGAGGTATTCGGTTCGTTATCTGCGACAGCACTGTCCCTGTGCGGCCTGTGTCGATGAGTGGACAGGCGAGCGGCGTCTCAAGTCAGAGGATGTGCCGATCTTGATTATGCTCCAGGACATCGAGTCGGTAGGGCGCTACGCGTTTCAATTCAAATGGAGCGACGGCCACGATACCGGTATCTATTCCTATGCATTGCTACGACAATTGTGTCAGTGCGACGTCTGTCAGCCAGTGAAGCCAGTTGAGCCAAAATCCAGACGGCTCATGTGAGGGTAGGATACAACGTGACCAACATTTCTGATGTCCTGACAAAGGTGATACGGTGCGTATGTGGAGTGGTACTACTCGGATTGATCGTAGGCTGCAAGAGCATGCCAACGCTGGAGCAGCAAGAACAGCTAGTGCAAGCTAATAGCCTTGTGCTGGATCAAATCACCACCAGGGCAGTGGTAAACGTCTGGGGGAAACCGCCGCTTTATCACAGTGAGTTCAGCCATTTTTTCGTGATGTCGGACTTCAGCGTGATTCCTCGATCACGCGTGGCAACAGGAGAGGCTCCGAGGGGGTGGAAGGCTGGCGTGCATGCGGGCGAAGGAGTGTATTTCGCATACCCCGATCGTGGTTGGCTTCTGGTATTTCTCGATGATCGCCTTGTCTATAAGGAAGAGCTCAAGGCCGAGGAGTTGCATGCCCTTGCAAAAACATGGGCCTATGAGGATCGATTCAAGACCAGGCTTGACGAAGGTTCTCGACCCTAAGTCTTCCGCCCAATACCCCACATGATTCAGCATCAGGAGGTAGTTTGAACATCGTGATGGCGGCCTCTGAGGCCGTTCCGTATGCCAAGACGGGTGGATTGGCCGACGTGGTCGGCGCGTTGGCGATCGAGCTGACGAAGTTGGGGCATCATGTGATATTGGTGATGCCCGATTATCGAGGTCGAGTCACCGGTGAGTCTCGTCAGTTGGCTATGCGACTTTCTATTCCGGTTGATGGGAAGCCGGTCGATGTCACCGTAGAAGAAGAGAACGTACCGGTGACAGGTGCATTGCATCGGTTGCGAGTACTATTCGTGCGGTACGATCCCTATTTTGATCGCCCGGGGCTTTACCAACAAGACCATCACGATTATCCGGACAACCTCGAGCGGTTTATCCTCTTCTGTCGTGCCGCCCTCGAAATAGTGCGTGGGTTAATGGAGACTCGAGGGGAGAAGGTTGATGTGCTGCACTTGCACGATTGGCAGACGGCTTTGTGCGCAGTGTACCTGAAGACGCTTCCTCACGAGTATAAGGGGCTCGATCAGCTGAAAGTGCTCTTGACTCTGCACAATATGGGATATCAAGGAATTTTCCCTGGCCAGCAGTTTACGAAGCTGGGGCTTCCTCCGTCACTGTTTTCCCCAAGTGGCCTCGAGTTCTATGGGTCGGTCAATTGCCTGAAGGGCGGCATTATTTTCTCAGATGCTGTTTCCACGGTGAGTCCTACCTATGCGAAGGAGATCATGACCGCAGAATATGGAAGTGGTCTTGAAGGTGTGCTGGCGCGTCGTGCGGATGGTGTCAAAGGGATTACAAATGGTATCGATGTCGATGCCTGGAATCCAGAGAGCGATTCCTACTTGCCGGCACAGTATACGGCTGCTGATTTGTCGGGGAAACGAGTATGCAAGCGAGCCCTACAGAGGGAGCTGGAACTGCCGAATCGTGATGTTCCCTTATTGGCTGTGATCGGTCGGCTGACCTTTCAGAAGGGCTTTGATCTTTTGATAGATGTGATTCCCGAGCTCATGTCTTTAGACATACAAGCTGTCGTGCTTGGTACGGGGGATCACCATCTGGAACAGCAATTTATTGCAGCCAAAGCCAGATATCCTGATCGGATCGGCTTATGTCTTGGCTTTCACGAAGGAATGGCGCATCGCATTGAAGCTGGGTCGGACATGTTAATCATGCCGTCTCGCTATGAGCCATGTGGATTAAGCCAACTGTATAGTCTTCGGTATGGCACGGTGCCTATTGTGCGCCGTACCGGAGGATTGGCGGATACCGTTATTCCCTTTCGACCTTCAACGGTTAAATCTGGGTGTGCAACTGGTTTTCACTTCATTGATGCTTCGACGGACTCTCTCCTCTCCGCGCTCGTACTCTCGCTTCACGTGTACAAAGAGCAGCAGACATGGCAATCCTTGATCCATGCGGGAATGACGGTCGATCTGTCTTGGGATCGATCTGCGAAACTCTATGTAGATTTATATCGAGGACTGCAGGGAGGGGGAAAATAGAACTAGCGAGCGTTGAAGGAAACGTTGACCCCATGCCCAAGTCTTGCTAACAACGTCTTTGCCTTTAGGACGTAATAGGAACCTTCTTCCTTATGAAGCGTGATGATCGAAACCAGAAGGTCACGAGCAATATCGGTCTGCCCTTGATTAAAGGCGAGCTCTCCGGTGTGTAGAGCACAAGCGGCAGCCATTGCCTCTACATCGACTGCGACCCGACTTGTTGGATTGGCCACTAGCCGCTCAAGGTGAGTCGGCAGCGGCAAGACAAACCCTTCGCGTACCTCTTGGCTAGCTGAACGCAGTTGCGTCAGATCTGAAGTTGCCTGGGCTAAGTTAGAGGTTGATTTACAATCGGTATAGGTATTCCACAGTGACATGAAGCCGCTATTTTTCTGTTCGGTTATTTGGGATGAAGGACTGGTTGTACAACCTGAAGCAAGAACTACTCCCCCTAATAAACCCAGCACCAAACCTTTTGTGAGCATACCGCAGTTCATGTCATCCACCCTCCGTCAATTGGTAATGTATGATGTGCAAATGGCAGGCCATGCAGATGTGCTCTGTAACTACAATTGAAATAAGAAATATTTCTTGAATCATCTGAGTAGAATTGTGTCAATCTCAACTCACTGTTGCGCTATTGACACAGCGGGAGGAGATCGAAGAATCTGGAAGGCCTATTAGGTAAGAGCGTCAAGAATTGAAGATGTGAACGAGAATTCCAGTACGGGTGGTCGCATTGGTCTTTCGCATGATGTGCTTAATGTGTTCTTTGACCGTTTGTTCAGTGATCAGGAGGGCATTGGCGATTTCTTTATTGGTCCATCCCTTTGCCAGATGTTCAACTACTGACTGCTCGCGGTTAGTCAACTGAAAACGCTCTCGAGCATGTTCGGTATTGAGGTTTTGTTTTCGCCCTAATTCTTCCATGGTAACCACAAGCCTGGCGTTTTGGATGCCTCCTCGATCTGGCAAACCGAAGCCTCTCAGAAGGATAGGCTGATTAGGGTCGCCTGTCACACGCTTGAGTTCGAATTGTTCCCAATCCTTGGCCTCTGTGCGTATGTGAAGAGCTTTAATGATTTCCGAACAAAGCTCAGTTAGGGCCGTCGGGAGGACTCCATGCGCTGAAATCGTGGTCGTTCTTCCATGCTCGACGGCATTGATCTTTTTGGCGAGTTCTGTAGCTTGTCGATTCATATGTAGGAGTTGCATAGATGCCGATAGCACCACTATCCCAGACCCTGCCCGCTGATCAGCAAGAGCATCGGTTTGATCAATACTTTTAGCTGGTTCTGGCATAATACGATTAGGGCATCAAAAGACGGTCAAAATCTAGTGCAGTATCGAACCTCAATAAAAAATGGCTTAGGCTGACCTAGAATAAGCCTTATGAATACAGCAATAGTACCTAACGCTTTCGAGGGAGTCAACATATACCTTTGGGAAAGCAGCCTACATCATCGGTATTGTTGATTCTGGAAGCGATCCCTAATATTCCACATAGGTTTGTGCTCAGGTAGGGAGCTAGTTTGAGCATGGCCTTGCTGAATGCTGGATAGCCCATATGAGGTTAAGATTCCAGATTAAATGGGAAAAGTTGTACAACGATTTCTTATGAGGGGGGAAGAGGAATGGATGTGAAGCCAATGGAGTGGGAGTGGCCGATAAGGGATAGCTATGAAAACCATAGTGAGCGGGCGGCACTGTTGAGGCCAATTCTTTATGAGATGACAGCGTTAGAGGCAGGGAATGCTAATCTTGTTAAGGGGGGGAAAGCGCTATCGCTGAATATTAGTAGTGGAGGTATGTTGGTTCTTATGGACCAAGCCCCGGATATTAAACAGGTATTGAAAGTCTATGTGCCGACACCCATAACGATTGCTGACACACCAACGCTTGCTGAAGTACGCTGGACAAGAAAGCTTCCGATTGGAGATTCAAGCAGCCACGTCACCTATTTCGTAGGACTTAAGTTCATGTTCTAAGTTCCCTGCACACACTGACCGTCTCCACAAGTTTAGGAGGTGTCAATCAAGAGGATCGAGTATCATGCGTAGGCCTCTAATCGAGATTTGCACCACCGTACTTTGGATATCTAGGCAATCCACAAGCTGGTACTTTTGCAGTGAAGGTTACCAGTTTCCTGGTGGCTTATGCCAAGAGACTAAGGCTTAGACATGTAGAAGTCTAAGAGGAGGTCTCAAGCCAACGACGCATCATTCACGTTGTCCTGTGAGGAGGAAGGAGCCGTATCGGCAGGGTGAAAGTTTTGGGCTTCTGGTGTACGTGTCGATCGAAGGTTTCCCCAGGAAGAGATAGTCGTTGTTTTATGAAGACTATCTCTCATGTCAAGTTGACTTGGAGTGCATAGTTTATTAGAATCTTAAAGATCCGGTGGATGCTGGTATGGCGGTAGCATGCTGAGGCTTCAGATCACGCAGATGAGAGGCGTGACCTATGAACGATTCATTCTACAATCAGATTGAGATGTTGTGAGATGCAATGGTATGTACTTAGTCCAAAGTCAAACCATGAAAAGCAAGCTGAGCAGATTATCCTTAGTATACGAGTGGAGTGTTTCTTGCCACCTTTGTAAGAACAGAGAACTATTTGATGCAAGATAAGAACTATAACTGCTGTTCCCTTTCAGGATATCTATATCTTCCTAATCAATCTACTTGAAGCCCTATTGAGCGGTGATGCATGCCAGGGGAGTTCGGTGCGATATCTCTGGAGGTCGATATCGCGATGCCCTCTGTGCCAATATGAGTGGGACACGTTGCCTCTCTTCAATTAGAGTAGCGGG
>CAKKRK010000129.1 GCA_919902665.1 Nitrospiraceae bacterium | reverse complement strand
ATCCACCGGCGGTCAACCGGTACATCCGCCCTCGCCAGGGAAGACTACCGTCATTGATCACTGACCCGCCATAGATGGCGTCGGCACGATAATCCAAATCACGATCCACGCTGACTAAATCGCCGACGAAGGTATTGAGATCCCCTCCCGAGGCACTCTTTATCGGAAACGTCGTGAACACATTGGCTGCGCTGCCCCCTGTGCCCGTCTTGGGGCCAACCTTGATATCGACTGCATAGAATTTCCCTGTCTGCCCAATTTGGCCCTCATATCCGGTTGCACCTGATCCAAACACAGCAATCCACACATCATCACAGGGACCGGTAAGAGGACAGGTATTCGAACCAGGCGGATTCATTCGTACGATTGTGGGATAGCTGGTGGATAACCCCATGCCAGCATCGCTGAACGACCAGAGAAGCTTAGGCTCCGCATCAGGATCCGTAATATCGAGGGCAAAATAGGCGGTGTAGAACGTTCGGTTGGTTCCTCCGATGCTCACTGTCATGGGAGCAGCACCACCTGCGCCACAAGCCCCACAACTCCCACCCATGCGAAATCCTCCGATGAGAATCGTACCCCATCCGTTCGGGTGGATACAGCCCGCAGCCACTGGATTACTGCAGGCCGGCTCGGGAGTGAAGATACGAACGTCCGTCACTTTCGGCTTGAGATCCACATAGTACACATGCGTATAGTCGGCCTGCGCCAACCAGCGAAGATGCGGCAAGAGTTGATAGGGGATAAGGCCCCAGAGTTCATCGCCGAGCTCTTGTCCCCGCCCATCACTCGTCGGGGTATTGGAGAACCATCCATGTTCCACCACCCCGGACGTACTGGTATCGTCGCCCCGGTTATAGAATCCCCCATTAAATGCATGGAGCATCCCATCATTCGCTCCCACATAGGCAACATGCCTTCGGTTCTTCCATCGCTTGAAGAAATTCAAGTAGCCTGGATCGCCATAGATAAAGTCGTACGATTCCCTCGGCTGGGAGACGATCGTCGGTGTCGAATGCACGGGGTCGCCGAATTTCCATACGGCCAGCCCCACTCCCGGCACTGTTAACCGGCGATCACGGAGCTGAGCCGACTTTGGGCATGGCCCACTAGCGCTGGTGTCATAACAACCTCGAATGAACTGGATGATATCGGTTGATTTAAACGGATTGGTGGCCGGTGCATCGGCATCGGCCCTGAGATACTCCTTCAACAAGGCCGCGCTTGCCGTCGTGAATGGGATGACTTCTCCTGATGCCGCCGTATGAGTCCCGTCCGCTTGGCCTTTTGTATCTTTCCCCGAGTCGACCACTCCGTCATTGTTGGCATCGACCCAGGTTAAGATTCGACGACTCGCATGGTCCAGCTTGGCGAGTTGCTTGCCAGCCTCCCAGATCCCCTTCACCTCTCTCAAAGAAATTGTTGGAAGAGGCGCGGTCGGATTGTCGGCTTTCCCGTCAGCATCGCTATCCAGAAACCGTTGTACGCCGACATCTCCGGTCGTCGGATCGATAATCGTCTTTACGATATAGTCGTCCGCCAACGTGAGTTTGTTATCCTCCAGCGTATCTTCTCGGATATTTCCAAACTTATCCACCCAGAGTCCCTGAGTAAATCCAGTCCATCGGACATCCGCGTTGGTCGCCGGCTCTGCCGTGCTGGGATAGAAAAATGACTGATAGAGCGCACCTTCTCCCGTTCCGGATGTCGCCAAGACCGAAATGGAGGTACCGGATTGGCTCCGACGGAGAATGCTATTGATGGCCGCAATGAAGCGGTCGCGCATATCATCTGCGTTTGAAGACTCAAAGTACGTATCGGGAACACCGTCGGCACCTAACCCACCGGTATAGTTGTTGTACTGATCCCACACATCGCCCGCATCAAATGCCAAGTTGTTGTTGCGATCTTCAAAGCCTCCCATCTTGGAAGCATCCTGAAGAAGCCTCGAGCCATTGCCGAATGCATAAAATGTATAGATAACCAGATTTTGGACACCTGGAATGTCTTTTCCCGTTGCGTCCGATCCATTGAGATTCAGGCCTGGAATGGTTGCCTGCCGAAGGTCCGTCGTATGGGCATAGTAGGCAACATCGTCCAGGTAGTGGCTGCCATTCCCTGTGCATGTATCGGCATTGAGCCCCCCATAATACGCTGAACAATTGTCGTGATGATCCACTTGACCGTTCACATCGTGGTTGACCATCCCCCCGCCATGAGAGATATGTGGCTCTGACGAATGCAGCTGCGTACAACCAGCAGCACCTGGACAATGGCCAATGAAACCAACCGGCGCATGAGCATTTGCAGTATGCGCTTTATCCATAATGGTCAAGGGAATGTTTAAGTCCTGGGTCGGCTGCCCGTCCGTAAAAATCATGACGAAGCTCTTACAGCATTTCACGTACTGAGGAACGTCTGACCATGGGGAGGTGTAGTAGTACGGGTCTTTGTTCAGAACATTATGGGAATAATCTGAGTTGTTATACGCCGGGGGGACCTGGGCGAAATATCGCGTGGCTTCATACAGAGACTCTCCCAAGGGCGTCCACGTAGAGGCGGGGGTGTTTTGAATGGCATTCACCATAGATGTCATGCCGGAACCGACATCCGCCAAAACTTTCCCTCCGTCGCCCGCCCCTTTGAACTCCATCAGTCCGAATCGCGCCTTATCTCCTACTTGTTGGATAACACCCATCGGTTCAGAAGCGATGTCGGCAACAAGAGAGTGGGACGTACTGCCTCCGCTACAAGCCGCTCCACCGTAAACGATGAGGCTATTACCGCCTCGATCGAAGCACCTCGTGCCCGTGTAGGGCGTGACCCCCGTTGCATCGGCCGTGAACGCCGTAAACCGGTCGGTCGTTTCATGATTAAGCTTTCCCCCAGGGTAACAGGTCCCATTGACTGCTCGTGGGGAACACTTACCGCCCATCATGACCCACTTCGCAACTTCCATGCGGGACATCGTCATATAGTTGAGAAAGTTCCCATCCCAGGGATAGGTAGCGCCACAGGTCGGCGCCGTCGCCGCCCTTGGAGTCCCGACTTGGAAGCGACTGGACCCGTACTGATAGCAGAGCGTGGGATCGAAATAGCCGTAGTAGGCCTTGGCAGCGTTGTAGGCTTCACTAGCATGGTGATAAGCAGAGTTATCCATGCTTCCTGAGTTATCCATCAGGAGGAGGATGTTCGGTGCGACGGCCTCCGTCAGGAACGGCGGTTCACTTGTATATTGTGACAAGGTCTGAGCAGAGACCGGTGACGATGCGCCCCACCAGAGACTCCCTGCAACAAGGGCGACGTGCATAGAGCTGACAATGGTGCGACCGTTCATGATAATTCCCTCCTTACCCTCAAAACTTCCTCGGTCTTGCTCGGTTTGTCCGCTTAGCTTGGAACCCACAGGACGAGCCGATCAATGCGTCCCTTCTGATCGAGATGGAAGAGCACCCTCTCCCCATGAGAGATATCCTTCAAGCTCACGGGATTTTCATACTGGTCTGTGATCGTGGCCGCTGAGAGGATCGGATAATTTGTGTTGTTGATTTGTATCCCAGCCCCTTGGATGCCCGTCACTTCGCCTGCCTTGAAATTCGCATAGGGATTCTTGTCCTCATGGGCCAGCACGTGAGGGACGGCCACCAAAGGGACAGCTCCCGTACCACCGACGAAAAGCAGGATCGGCAAACAACTTGCGAACAGATATGGTCTCAATGCCTGCACGTTCTTCTGTGACCACGCGTGTGCCATCGACGCCTCCCTTAGATCTTCCGCTGACAGCTTTCGCCCCCTGCACTGACACAGGCAAAAACCGCCTGAATCCGACTCATCGCGCCGGTTGCCGTCAGTGTGGCCGTACAATCGATTTGATAGATGGCTTCTCCGCCGCCACCTGCAGCCCCCTGAGCGGCACCCTCATACCCAGACGCGAACTGTAGCGATCCACCGACCTTATTCTTGAAGTAGAGGCGATCGATGTCGCCAACGACTGCAAAGGGCCCGGCAGTCATCTGAATATCGGGAGCCGCACCAGCTCCAACGGAGACGTCTGCGTTATTGTTCGCCTGCCCCATGATTTCTTGCGTGAGGGTAGGTGCGATCGCGCCTTCGGCGTTTGCGGGAACCACCGCCGCAGGCCCGACATAGCTGAGAGGGACTTGCCGCTCCTGCAAGGTTTGCATAATCACGTTGACGCCGGTCCCTATACAGGACTCAGCCGCTGCCGCCGCAGCATCCGTAGAGTTGGCAGATCCAGCCATGCGATTCTCCAGCCCCGTCATCGTCATCGCGGCAATCCCAAGCGCCGTCATCATGAGGATGGTCAGAAAGACACCAAAGAGAGCAAAGCCTCGCTCATTATTCATCACTCCGTGCCGTCTTGGTTTTGAACCTATTGTTCCCACGCTATATCTCCTTCGCATCACTATCGCCCTGGATTGCGTACCTCTATCGTTCGAACGAACATGCGCCGTCTGGTCGACGTATAGGGTGGATTGAGCCCTGCGAAATCACCAGCCGCAAAGAGTCCGGCGCCATGGTTGTGATCTGACACTTGCAATGGTTGAGCTTGCACAACACGACCGGCCACGATCCCTTCTCCCACTCCTTGATCTACAAAGCGTTCACGCCCGACGATGCTGGCTTGCACTAAACTGATCTTGTCCGGCGTCATGGGCGCACTATTCCAAGCGTTATTACTCACAAAATCCAACTGATCGAACCCAGCGGCACTCCCGACCTGATTGTCAATGATGCCGTCCGGAATGCCCCCATTCAGCGCCAGAAAGCACCCGTCGCAGGCGTAGGTAAATTGCATGTCTTCGATTTCATCAGCAATGGACAGGCAACGACTATTTGGCGTATTACAATCCAGCCCCCCTGTGCCCACTCCCCGCACCAAACATGGGGAGCGACCGTCACAGAGCCCATTCACATCCGGCGGCGGAATGATTTGATAGGTGATGCACTGGAGGAGATACACCGGCGCGTTCGCGCCAAAAGCGACTGGAGCTGGGACCGGCGTGATGGTGATGGTCGATCCGCCGACTGCGGTGACCGTGGCGGTTGAGCTCCCTGCGACACTCACCGTGGCCCCTACTAAACTGGCTCCGCCCCACTCAGTGGTCATATCTGTGACGGCCTGCGCCGAAGCCAATGTAAACGCATTGTAGCCGGGGCCGATTGGGGCTTGTAGCACCCAGGGCGGCCTGGTCACCGTCCCCACTGGATTTCCAAGCGGCACGACCAGGCTAATACGATCCGGACCTGTGTCGGGCCCAGCGACGGCATTATCCAGAGGGACAATGGCTGTTGGACAATTGCCGACTGCCCCTATCGATCCGAATCCTGCCTGCCTGATATCTCGGGCAATCATTTCCATGGCGTTTCGCACGTTCTGCTGCGTTTCTCCCGTTTGCCCTGTGGTGGCATTGGACCGTTCGAACGACGTCACCACGGCAAGTCCGGCGGCCACGATACCCACCGCAATGGTTCCGGCAAACATCAGCTCGACCAAGGTCATCCCCTCTTGATTGCTCGTCTGACGCCTAGGCTTTTCCATGTTCTGCCGACTATCCCTTCACTCCGGTGCTATGGTGGTATCCAACATCACTCTCCGTGGGGCCGCTGCAGTCGTGCCCATATTCCGCCCAGTCCACGTGATGACGACATTCACTCTGCTCTGATTCAGCGGTGGAATGGTCACGACCGGAGTGACGGTCACTACCCCTCGCACCCCAGTCAGCATCGATGCCTGACTGATCCCTGAGGCTCCTTGGTTTGTCATCATCGCTTGCCACTGGACACAATCTCCCTGAGCCATTGTCTGGTTTGCAGGAAAGACACATGGATTGGGAGGGGGATTGGCGGTGTTGATGTCCATGTTGGCATAAGCCGTGACGTTCCGACGGTTGTATTGGATCCGCTCGAGCATTTCTGAAGCCATGTTGGTTGCGAGCGTCAGTTCCGTCGAATCGACGTTGCGCGTGATGGCAATCCCTTGCATCGCGCCCATGGCGATCACGCCAACCGACAAGATTACCGTGGCAATCATGCCTTCCAGTAGCGTGAATCCTGATTCGGTTCGTCCTATCTTCATGATCTCTTCCCGCTAACGAGTCCCCATGCAGAATTGGCTTGGACACCAGTCCACCACACCGCGCGGATTGATGCGGATGGCATAGGTGGTCCCCACGTCATTGACAAGACCAATAACCTGATTTTGGGATCCCGGCACGTTTCCTCCGACTCGAAATCCCATTGCATTGAACTGGACCGTGGCAACCGGGGCTGCTGCAAAGACCGGCGCGGCAGGCACGCCTGCTATTTGATTGGTGATGCCATTGATGCGTGTGATCTTGCTCGATGTTGTAGAAAGTACCGCTAATGTATTCGTATTGAGGGTTGTCACCGTGACCATTGTAGGAACGACTGTGATATTCGTGGTAACAGAGACATTTCGGCTCATTGATGTCATGCGTGCGACCGCCAATTCGTTCCTGACTAGCTGAATCGCTTCCTTTAAGTCCGCGCGAGATTTCCACACTCCGAAATTAACTCCTCCAATTCCTGCGATCACTCCGATGATCGCGACAACAATCATCAATTCCAAGAGCGTATATCCGCCCTGCCCCCACCGTCCTCGGTTTGATCCTATTGCGTGTTGCACCATGGCACCTCCTGACCGAGCAAGGGGCATGCCGCTCCCAGTAAGACGTGCCCCCCCTCTAACTTCATGATTTGATAGGATTCATTCCCTGATGGCGCCAACCAAATTCGGTCATTTTGTGCGCCTATGTACGACAATTTTCGCCCAGGACTGTGTACGGGTTTTGTTCATGGGGTGGCGATCCAGCACTGGAATTATGCGAGTAATCGTTCCTGCAGATGACAGAGGGTTAGGACAACAGGCGGAGGATCGGGTAGGATTCAATCTGCAGAGGTGAGAAGAAATCGCATGAAACGAGAGTTTCGCAAGGTCCAGCGGTTTGCCGTCCAGCTTCCTTGCAAACTGTGCAGCAATGGAGTCACGTCGGACGGAACTGTCTTAAACCTTTCGGCACAGGGGTGTGCCATCACGACGGAGCACCTTCCATCGGTCTCGACCTACATTACGCTGGATATCGAGCTTGTAAACGGCGAAGAGCCAGCTACGATCAAATTGGCTGGGGTTCGCTGGGTTTCCGGGCACCGATGTGGGCTGGAATTCATCCGCGTTCGACCCGATATGCTCATGAAACTGAAAGCGTTTACCCTCTTGTTGGAGCAAACCCCCTAGCAGGTTCAACTGGTTGCTTCTCTCCTCACAAGGCTACTTTATCGCAACCGCTCGGACTTGCCGATAGGTCGTTAGACCTTTCAGCACCTTCTGGATCCCATTCTGCAACAAGGTGACCATTCCATCCCGCATTGCCACGCTGAGAATTTCGGCTGTCCTCGCTTTGGCCTGGATCAGATTCTTGATATCTTCAGACCCAACCAGGAGTTCGTGCAGTGCCACTCGTCCCTTAAACCCGCTGTGATTACAAATCTCGCACCCACGTCCACGAGAGAGGGTCCAGTCTTCCGTGTAGGTCACTCCGAGCTTTTCCCAGTATCGCGCTCCATAGCCTTGCACGAGTTCGTCATACTCTTGCTGAGTTGGGTGGTAGGTTTCTTTGCAGTCAGAACAAATGCGCTTGCAGAGGCGCATGGCCAGTACCCCCAACATCGAGTCGGCAAAGTTGAACGAGTCGCAACCCATGTCCAGCAGTCGAGTGATTGTTTCCACAGAGCTGTTGGTATGGAGCGTGCTCATTACCAGATGGCCGGTGAGCGACGCTTCAATCGCGATATCGGCCGTTTCTTTGTCGCGCATTTCCCCGATCATAATCACGTCCGGGTCGGCCCGAAGGAATGCGCGCATCGCCGTGGCAAAGGTAAACCCGATTTTAGGATGCACCTGAACCTGTCGTAACCCTTCCTGTGTAATCTCGATGGGATCCTCGGCGGTCCAGATCTTTCGCTCATCGGTGTTGATGTGTTTCATGACAGCGTGCAGCGTGGTGGTTTTCCCTGATCCAGTCGGCCCCACACAAAGGAAAATTCCATGCGGATGTTCGGACAGTTCTTTAACGATCTGCAGCACGTCTTGAGAAAAGTCCATGGCCTCTAAGGGCATGGTGTCCTTTGCCGTGAGAAGACGCAGGACCACGTCTTCATTGTTGCCTGCGGTAGGTAAGGTCGCGACCCGCAATTCGATTTCACGATCCTTTGCTAATTTGTAGCGGATTTTGCCGTCCTGAGGTTTCCGTCGCTCGGCTATGTCGAGGTTGGCCATGATCTTCAACCTCGACACAATGGCACGCCGATAGACGGCAGGAATCCGCATATAGGTAAAACAGGTTCCATCGACACGGAACCGTACCGCTGTTTCCTTGCGATCCGAATAGGGTTCGATGTGGACATCAGAGGCGCCCAATCGATACGCCTCGGCGATCACTTGATTCGCGAGGCGCACGATGGCTGAGTCGTTTTCATCGATCTCTCCTGACTCGGCCTCGCCGTTCCGTTCGATGCCCGCTTCATCAACGAGTTCCCCCAGGATCTCGGTGATCGATCCCCCATTGGCTTGCCCTGTTGCGACAAGGAGATATTGTTCGATATCCCGCCGAAGCCCGACTGAGAAGCGTACCGTCGTGCCAGGGAACGCGCGTCGTATATCGAGCCCTTGCTCCAGATCATGCGGATCATTGATGAGAATATCGAGGACCGTCCCCTGTCGCTTCAAGGGAACCCAAGAGCTTCGCCTGAGATAATCGCAACTGAGGTTTTTCAAGAGATCTGGGTCGATGACGGTGCGCTCATCATAGGAGACGTACGAGCATTGGTAGAATTCACCGAGCGCGGATCCGAGTGCAGACTTTGGGACGCGGTACTTATCGAGCAAGAGAGTCTCCAGATCAATTTCTCGTGATAGAGATTCTTCGATTGCAGCATCGAGATCCGCCTGTTTGATGAGCCCACGATAGGCGATACAGTCTAAGAGACTGCGCCCCATTGTCATCTTGCGTGGTGGTTTGGCCATCGACGGCTTTTTCAGGCTGGCAGCAGAAAGGATCTTCCGTTTCTGATGAATCTCAACGCTTTGCGTGATCATTCTATCTCATCCTTTCACATCGACAATAAGAAGTTATTTTTATGTCTCGGTCTTTCTCACTGATAGCACTCGAGCTTCGTCTACAGCTCAATATCGCGTCATCCATGTACCAGGGGCACGATAGACCACGGGCAATCCACGATAGAGCCCTCGACTGAGATCGTGGTCATACCACACCTCCAGTGTGCTTCCTGAACTGGCAGAGGTAATCGTCCCACCTGCTGCCACTGCTCCATACACTCGAACTCTTCCGGCTATCGTAATATCCCCGCTTGCGTGGAGCACCCCGTTGACATGCACGCCCGAGAGTTGAACGGGCGTCCGAGCGATAGCGGTACCCTGATCTGACAGAGGACTCAGGACCTTGATGGACTGTCCTGATCCACTGGGCGCAAGCACAATGTGGCCTTGCACAACCGCCATGCCTTCAAAGTACGGATCCTGTAATCTGACCACCCCGAGATTGTCCAGGCGGGGGGCCGTCTGATCGAGCGTGTCAATGAAGATCAGACCCTGCTGATCGCCGTTTCCCTGTGATCGAAATACCTCGTCTGGGGAGATGCCACGTCCTGGTTCGACAATGCCTTGCGGATACAGAAAGCCTTCGCGATCAATGGCGAAATAGCGCCCGAATCGTTTTGCCACTCGCTTGAGGTGCTCATAGGTCCACTGATCAAGACCAACGCCCGGAGTCGGATTCTGACCTATATGAAGATTGTGGGGGAAACTAGGAGTTTGTTCTGATGCTATATGTGTCACCTGAACCGTCCCGCCTATCCACGCTTCCACCCATCGATCTTCGCGTGGCATCATTTCGTCATAGGCCTGCCCGGTGACTGGAGCAAGCGCACTCTTCAGTGGGATCTCATCAAGCTGTGCGAGAATCAGATCACCCCCTACCTTTAACTCACCCCAATGCACAAAGACCGGTGATTCACTTCCTACCTGGAAGCGGCCGAGCTGCTGGCCCACCTGCACAGCAGCCCTTAACGGCGGTACGTCCAGCGCGCCCATCTGCATGAGAATCGATTGCCGAACCGGAGGATTGGTATTTGTTGCCACCGTGGTGTCAATTGTGCAGAGGAGGCCCGGCTTGGACGGCCCATAGACTTTGACTTCTTCCACGTGTCCTAGATGGGTCATGGTGCGAAATATCCCTATCTCAGGATCGTTCAATAGTCTGTTATCTGAGGGATTGCCTGCCTGTAACCGTACATCCGGCTGATCCGCCGTGCCCACGAATTGTGATCGGCCAGACGCATCAAAGAATGATGGTGCTCCTTCCCTATCATGAAGTCTCTTTTCACGAAGAGACGACAGCTGAGGTAAGTCCGTAGTTGTCTGAGGGCTGTGAAACCAGGCCACCACCAACTCACCGGCCCCATCGGCAAGTTGCTGGGCAACCGATGCCTGGTTTGCTAACCCAGCACTGACGACCTCTTGTCCGGCGAGATTGAGAAGCGTGACACCCAACAGCGAGAGCATGAGCGCGACGATCATCGCTCCCAGAAGCGCAATTCCCTGCTGACCGTCTTTGATAGTCCAATAGAACATGTCTTCACTCCTATGATCGAAGGCTCACTTCCCGCATCATTCGATGCAGGGAGTGATTCGACTCAATTTCAAGCACGACTCGCTTTACGAGCGATGGCTGCTGCGTGACATGCCCATGCTCGTCCCAATACGAAAAATGTAGATCTTCCAAATCTCCGATGAGTGTATTCGCTCCTCCGTCGACCACCCGCATAAGCTTCACTGTTCCGTTTTCATTTCGTTTGGTGTAATAACCCACCCGATTGTTCACTTCCACAGAGGCACCGGCTGGAAAGGACGAGGCCACCGGTTCAGTCAAGGTCAGCTGATAGTGCTGCCCTGACTTGGAGAGTCGATGGGTTTCGCAGGCCTGCTGACCGCAAATGATGACGGTCTTTCCCTCACTCCATCCCCTGCCATCCTGCACCGTAATAACTGATTGACCCGGCACAACCGGACCAGTGGTCATCGTTCGATGGGCGTTGATATTGGCATGAAAGCGAAATGCATCCGGAGTTGTTGAGACGATCGACTCGGCAACCGCCAAACGAACCTCTTGCTCGAACACCTCTAGCCCTAGTCGGAGGTCTTGCTGGTGTCTCAGGTTGTTTTGCTGTTTGCTCGCATGGACCTGCGCGACATTGAAGGCATTCAACGCCGCAGCCAATACGATCACTCCGGCCGTCAAACTGACCATCAGTTCGGTCAGACACACTCCACGCTTGTCGAATAGAAAGCGGATGGAGCGCCGGCCCCGCCTGTCCGACCTGGTGACATCTTTTTGATTCATCGTTGCCCCACAAAGTTTGGATTGGTTCGAATGGTTGCCACCTGCACTTCTCTCTTGTGCCCGTTAAGGCCTGAGTAGGACGCGACCGCTCGAATCCTCACCATGCCGGCGGAGCGCAGTGGCCCTTGAGGTTCAGCTTCAATCGTCCACACGACCGTCACCCCGTCACGCTCGTAGCCAGCTGTGTAGATCCCATCACCCGCCGTTATGTCAGAGCCTTGGCCATCATCGGCCATGAGCGTTTCTGGAATGCCATCGTGATCGAGGTCATCGTCCAGGAGGGACTGCCAACGACAGGAACGTTTTGCTTCCAACCTTGCCTGGGCCAACTCGATCGCCTTACTGTTCAAACCGCCCTGTCGTATATACCTGGACGAAGCCTCCACTGCGCTCAGGGTACCCATCAGTGCAACTCCTGCAATCACCATCGCTACCATCACTTCGATCAGACTGAAGCCATCATTCTTCATTGTTCGTCTCATAGGAGAGAGACCCGGCCCATGATGCTCACGGTGAGCTGCTTGATCTGCCCTTCTAGGCTGTGAAGTTCAATCGTCGTGGCACTGGCCGAACGTCCACTTGGATGGAAGAGGATTTCTGGCCCAGCACTGGGCTCTTCGATCACAATCCCCTTTCCTCCATAGTGATACGTGTGATGCGTGGTGGCGCTGTTGACGAACTGAGTAGTAAGGGCCTGCTGTTCCCGGTCGACGATGATTCGAACACGATCCCGATAGGTCATCGCCAGTTGGCGTGCAAGGCGCAGTTCCGAAGCAATTTCTTCGGTCGTACAACGGACCTGAGTGCGCGAGTTGAGGACCGAGTAGTTGGGGAGGGCCATCGTGGCGACTATCCCTATAATCGCCACGACCACCATGAGCTCCATCAATGTCTTGCCTTCTTGCTTCATACTCTCCTCACACTGTCTGCACTGGTTTGGTAGTGCGACGCTATCTCAAAACGCATGCCACTCATAATTGAAGCCCCCATAGATTGACTCCGTATCAAGCAAGGGCTGACTAAAAGTCCCTAAGCTATTGAATCGATGGAACCAAGTAGAGCCAATAGGAGAAAGGTCCGGGTTGACCTGGAAGACACACCGTCTAGATGGAAGGAAATGACCGCGGAGAGGAACAGTACCTCAAGAGATACAGTTCTTGACAGAAGAGATACAGTACGAAATGGGGGGATCGGCCAGGGGAGCCGTTATCCGGCCAATAGCCCTTGATACCAATCAAGGAGAAACTGGCCAAAGAAAAGTGAAACCAGCGCACCACAAACCAGAAACGGTCCGAAGGGAATATAGTCTCCTCGTTTGATCACCCGTGTGGCGATAAGGGTAAGCCCCACAAGTGATCCCAACAACGACCCTACCATGATCGTCATCAGGGCAGGCTTCCATCCCAGAAACGCACCTATCATCGCCAGAAGCTTGATGTCCCCTCCCCCCATCCCCTCTTTCCCAAAGAGATAGGGGCTGGCCCACGCTAAAAGCCACAGGATTCCTCCTCCGACGAGAAGTCCCAGCATGCTATCCAGGAAGCCAATGGGTAGAACGGTGGCGGCACAGACGAGGCCCACAATGATCCCCGGAAACGTGACGGCATTGGGGATAATCTTATGAGAAAGATCCGTCCCGGCTACCACAAGAAGGGCTGAATAGAGCAAGCCGTACGCCGCTGCAGCCCAGCTTGGGCCGAAGAACCAGAAGAGCCCTACATAACCTAAGGCATTCAGGATCTCGACCATGGGATAGCGGAAAGGAATGCGCACCCCACAATGCCTGCACTGTCCGACCAACATCACGTAACTGACGATGGGAATGTTGTCGTACCAGGCAATGGGATGAGAACAGCCTGGACAATGAGAGCCGGGCCACGCGATCGATTCCTGCCGTGGCAACCGATAGATACAGACGTTGAGAAAGCTACCGATGAGTGCACCAAAAAGGCCGACAATTAGGAGTGGAAACAGGATTGGTCCATCATGCATAATTGCCCAGAGTTCTTTCCTTACCCAGTAACCCTACTAAGGCCGAAATGCCTTTCTTTACATTCGAGAACGATCATTCCATAATGACCGCACTCGAAGAGTGCGTGATTCACGTTTGCGTATATGAGTATACCTGATACCATAGACCTAAGTAGTATGGAGAACTAACTGTTATGCCGAAGACAACCAAAAAGCCACGGCCGCAGAAATCTCTTGCTAATCTTGAACCTCCTGCACGCACAAAACGGCCTGAGTCGCTCACGTCACGCGAACAGGAAATTCTGGAATTGATCTGGGCGGGATTTAAGAACAAGGAAATCGGGCAACGCTTGAAGATCAGTGTCAAAACCGTTGAGGCCCACCGCGCTAATATGATGAAAAAAATGCGCGTATCGAATACGGCTCAGCTGCTGAAGATGGCCATCCAGGGCGGCGCACTCAAGATCCGCTAGAGTCAGGCCGGTCCTGGGTTACTCGGCGTTGCCGAACCACCTCAAAGAGGACGATGGCTGCCGCAGCGGACACATTCAACGATTCGACCTGGCCACTCAGAGGAATGCGGACGCATTCATCGCAATGCTGCAAGACGCCAGGTCGGATTCCCGTTCCTTCTCCTCCCAAGACGAGCCCAACCGGTCCTCGGAGATCGACATCCGTAAATAGCTTCTCCGCCGACGGCGTCACCCCGTAAATCCACACTCCAGCCGTCTTCAACGACTCGATCGATCTACTCATGTTTGTTACGCGTGCAACGGGAATATGATCGATCGCTCCGGCCGAAGCCTTGGCCACCACTGAGGTCAGTCCGGCGGCCCGGCGTTCAGGAATAAACACTCCGTGGGCACCAGCTCCCTCTGCTGTCCGAAGCACGGCGCCGAGGTTGTGTGGATCTTCGACTCCATCCAGGATCACTAAGAGCGGCGGCTCATTCCGTTGTGCGGCGCGGGCAAGAATCGATTCTTCCGTCTGATAGGCCTTTGCTGCGGCAAAAGCCACAATGCCCTGGTGCCTACCGTCAGGTACCAGCCGATCGAGCGAAGCTGACGGTTGGATGTGGACCGGTACACGAAGCGAGCGTGCCAACTGGACCAAGTCCGCAAACTGTTTGTCGGTCCTGATGACAAGGAGACGCTGCAGCGGCCTGCTGCCCGCCTTGAGCGCCTCACGCACCGCGTGGAGGCCATAGAGGATCTCCTGATCCTTATCGCTTCCACCGGCTGGTGCCATCGGGCTTGTCCTCGATGATGATGCCCTGAGAGGCAAGGGACTTCCTGATTTCATCGGCCCTTGCGAAGTCTTTCTTCCTTTTTGCATCGAGACGCTCCGCGAGCAGTTGTTCAATCTGTCCATCCGAAAGGTTATTGTTCTGTGATTTCGAAAAGAATTGTGGCTGCACTAGTGCCGGCTCACTTCCCATTCCCTCCAACCGCGTGGTCCGGAATGGGATAGGGGCATTTGCAAATTTCCACTGGTTCGACTGAAACAGACCCAACACGTTGCCGAGCAAACGGAATTCATTCCTCGCTTTTTCCCGTGCTTCAGTCGAAAGACCGTACTCCAGCATCTTATTCACATCGCTTCGCAGGCCCTGTAACGCCGCAATCGCCATGGGCGTATTGAAGTCATCGTCCATCGCAGCTCGGAACATTTCACTGCAACGCTCGAACACGAGACCGAGATCCTCATCGCCGGATACCTTTTCACCGGTCTCTCCCAACCGCTTGAAAAGATCATAGAAGCCGTTCAAGGCATTCTTGGCTTCTCTTAAAGCTTGGTCCGAAAACTCAAGCGGCCCATGGTAATGGGTCGACAGGAGGAAGTATCTCAACACTTCTCCGGTTATGTCCTCCGGCCACTCCGACTTCTCGAAGATCTCCCGGATCGTGAAGAAGTTCCCCAGGGACTTCGACATCTTCTCTTTATTGATCTGTACGAAACCGTTGTGAATCCAGTAGCGCGCGAATTCTTTCCCTGTTACGCCGCAGGACTGCGCGATCTCGTTTTCGTGATGGGGGAAGATGAGATCCATCCCTCCGCCATGGATGTCGAATGTTTCGCCGAGATGTTTCATCGACATCGCCGAGCATTCGATGTGCCAGCCTGGTCGCCCTGGTCCCCACGGGCTCTCCCATGCCGGCTCACCTGGTTTACTGCTTTTCCACAGGGCGAAATCCATGGGGTGGCGCTTCCGTTCATTCACATCCACACGCGCGCCAGCTTGCAAGTCCTCGAGTCGTCGTTTTGACAGCCTTCCGTACTCCGGATACTTGGAGACTTCAAAATACACATCTCCGTCCACGACGTAGGCCAGCTCCTTGGCAACTAATTGCTCCGTGAGGTGCATGATGTCGACGATATGCTCCGTGGCCTTCGGCTCTTCCGTTGCAGCTCGAATTCCCAGCTTACCCATATCCTCATGGTAGGCCTGAATGTACTTGGAAGTAACCGCATCACAGGAGATACCCTGTTCGTTGGCTCGTTTGATGATCTTGTCGTCCACATCAGTGAAGTTCTTCACGAAGGCCACCGCATAGCCACTGTATTCCAAGTAACGCCGGAGCACGTCGAAAACCAGCGCACTCCGTGCATGGCCGATATGACAATAGTCGTAGACGGTCACGCCGCATACATACATCCTCACCGTCTTCGGCGCGATCGGCTCAAACGGCTCCTTCTTTCCCGTCAGCGTATTGTAAATCTTGAGCATGTGAAGACCCGCTATGGAGTGGTGGGGCTACGCTTCGGCCAATGAGACCAGAGAAAATACCCGAGAGCAAGCGCCAGAAAAAGGCCGATGACAATGTCGAATTGATGAAAGTAATCCCGAAGATGTTCCCACTGTTCACCCATTTTCACACCGATATAGGCGAGGAGATAGCACCAGGGCAATGCTCCAACAAAGGTGAAAACGACGAACCGCGGAAAATTCATCTTTGCAATGCCAGCCGGGAGCGAAATGAACGTCCGCACGACCGGGAGCATTCTGCCAAAAAAGACTGCAGCTTCACCATATTTTGCAAACCAGCGATCGGCCACATCCAGATCGTGGTGCGAGACCAGGAAATACGGTCCATAGCGCTCTGCAAACGGTCGTCCGCCCCAGACCCCTGCGTAGTAGGCCACGATCGAACCAAGCACATTGCCGACCGCTCCGGCCAGTGTGACCCCGAGCATCGTAAACTGTCCGGTCGTGACCAGGTAGCCTGAAAACGGCATGATGATTTCGCTCGGCAGCGGAATGCAGGCACTTTCAACGGCCATCGTGAAGAGGATCCCGCCATAGCCGAACCTGGAAATACAGGCGATGACAAACCGGCTCAACTCACCGATGATGGCTTCGATCAACCCTCCCATCATGCCTCTCGTTGCCCAGTACGGCGCGATCTGCGTCCAAGCGATTGAGATTTCTTGATCCCTCGATTCATGATCGGCTCCCACGCACGGAAATGATCCAGCACGCCATGGTGCGTACTATCCAGGCGGATCGGCGTGATGGAGACAAACCCTTCTTCGATCGCCTCATGGTCAGCATCTTTACTACGACTCCACGAGACCCGCTGACCTGCAATCCAGTAATATTTGCGTCCGTGCGGATCAAGTTTTTCCACAATGGGATTATCAAACCGCCTTCGGCTGAGACAGGTGACCCGCACGCCTCTCATGCCTCCTCGCGGACGATCTGGGATATTCACGTTCAGAAGCGTCTCCTCGGGCAGACCATGAGCAAGCACAAGACGCGCGACACGTGCAGCATAGATCGCACCAATTTCAAATCGAAATGTCTCCTGCCCTTCTTGCGACACGGCTACGGACGGTATACCGAGAATAGTCCCTTCCATCGCTGCCGACACGGTCCCTGAGTACAGCACATCATCGCCGAGGTTGACCCCTTTGTTAATACCGGAGACGACAATGGCGGGTGGTTTCGGCATGACTTTCAGCAACGCAAGGTTCACGCAATCCACCGGGGTCCCATTCACGGCATACGTGCGTGGACTCAGTTGCTGCAGACGTAATGGTTTATGCAATGTCACCGCGTGAGCGACGGCCGTGCGTTCCCGATCTGGAGCAACAATCCAGACTTCACCGATCGCAGCAAGCGCCTTTGCCAAAGCTGCGATCCCCGGCGATTGGATACCATCATCATTGGTGACGAGGATGCGCATGATCACACTTCAACAAAAAGAGCTGCCCGAGGCAGCTCCGATGTCCGAACTGAGCATTTGGCGAGACTCCTCAACTCCAAATGCTCTTCATACTGCACAAGGTAAACTGGTCGGGGCGGCGGGATTTGAACCCACGACCACTCGCACCCCAAGCGAGTGCGCTACCGGGCTGCGCTACGCCCCGACTCGTTCATAACTCTGGGTATCCCCATCTTGACCGATACTCAGGGGATTGTTTTCAGTGAACCTACCCTTTTCTCATGCTGAATGCGAGTCGATAATTTTGAGAATAACTTGGAGATCGCCTCTCAACTTTTTAGCAACCTCTCTTGGACGCAGCCTGCGCGACGCAGCACGCCCACGACGGACCCAGTATCGCTTAACGCCATCGAGGGTATGTCCCTCCTCATAGAGCATCCGCTTGATTTCCAGCACGGTTTCAACATCTCGTTGCACATAGAGGCGTTGATTCCCTCGACTCTTTTTCGGCTTCAGAAACGTAAACTGAGATTCCCAGAAACGGAGCACATACGCGGGAAGCTTCGTCAACTGACTCACTTCTCCGATTTTATAGAAAACCTTGCTCCCCAGCCTGGGTTCAGTTCCCATGACCGGCCTCACGGTGCGCCTTGTATTGGATTGACGGAGCCGAGCTGGTTGTTGTGTTGCCCTGTCTGCTTTGTTTACGCAGGATGATCAAAAAGACCGCCCACAAGGCCTCAGCGAGCGAGAAGCCGAGTCGTACCATGTGCCGTACGGTGAGGCTTTGAGCAATGCGAGAACGACGCGGGTGGTTGTTTTCAGCATCCTGCTATGAATTGACGTACTTCTTGAACACCTGGCTTGGTCGAAAGGTCACGACTCGACGGGGGGTAATTCCGATTTCTTCTCCGGTTCGAGGATTTCGGCCCTTTCGGGCTCCCTTGCTGCGGACAACAAAATTTCCAAACCCCGCGATTTTGACTGATTCTCCCTTCTGCAAGACAGACTTCAACATGTTCAGTACAAACTCAACGATATCAGCGGCTTCATTTTTTGAAATGCCGACTTGCTTGAAAATCTCGTCAGCGATATCCGCCTTTCTCATACCACCCCCCTACGTGACCACTGCAACTCGCCGCGAGTCTGTCTGATCGACTTCTTTCGCAATGCGATGAGTTTTGCTTAAGTTACGTGAGGTTATGAGAGCTGTCAAGAATAAATTTGGCTAACGCTTACGAACATGGTCTAGTCCTTCTCGAGAAGTTTGTACTCGATACTATCAACGAGAGCCTGCCACGTCGCCTCAATGATGTTTTCCGAGACCCCGACTGTCCCCCACTTATCCTTATGGTCACCGGATTCGATCAAGACACGCACCTTTGACTCGGTCCCTCGATTAGCCGCCAGGACGCGAACCTTATAGTCAAGAAGCTTCACTTCTTGAAGCTGAGGATAGAATTGTTCCAACGACTTTCTCAGCGCATGGTCGAGCGCATTGACCGGTCCAGCCCCGACAGCCGCCGTATGTTCGACCACATCGCCGACTTTGACCATTACCGTGGCTTCGGAAAGAGTCGTTCCATCCTCCTGCTTCTTTTCAACAATCACACGAAATCCGAGCAATTGAAACGAGGGCCGATGACTCCCCATGGCCTTCCGCATCAACAATTCGAACGATCCTTCGGCGCCTTCGAATTGATAGCCCTGACTCTCTCGGTCCTTCAGCGTATGGATCAGCTCGTCGACCTTGGCGTGGTTCTTTGCAAGCTTGATCCCGTACGCTTCAATCTTATCGAGAAGCCCGCTCCGTCCTCCGTAGTCGGAGATCAGCATGCGTTGTCGATTCCCGACTCGGGCCGGATCGACATGTTCATAGGTCGCCGGATTCTTCAGCACGGCATGAATATGCACGCCCCCTTTGTGCGCAAACGCGGAATCGCCGACATAGGGTTGATGCTTATTCGGCATCAGATTCGCGATCTCCGTGACAAACCCTGACACATCCTTGAGATGGCTCAATCGATCGGTCAAGGCTGGACGCTTCATCTTCAGTTCTAAATTCGGGATGATCGAACAGAGGTTGGCATTCCCACACCGCTCTCCGATCCCATTGATCGTCCCCTGAACCTGCCGGATACCCAATTCGATCGCCACCAAGGAGTTGGCCACAGCCATTTCGCAGTCGTTATGCGCATGAATACCGAGCGGCACCCGACACTCGCGTTGAACCACACTGCAGATCTCGCGGATCTCCCACGGCATGGCCCCCCCGTTGGTATCGCAGAGGATGACCCGTTCGGCTCCGGCCTCCACCGCTTTTCTAATGGTGGCAAGCGCATACTCCGGATTGGTCTTGTATCCATCGAAGAAATGCTCCGCATCGTAGAACACCCGACGTCCTTTGCTGTGGAGATACGCGATGGAATCGGCGATCAACTCTAAGTTCTTGCTCAGCGAGATGCCGAGCGCATCGGTCACGTGCAGCGACCAGGTTTTCCCGAAGAGGGTGATGGTTTTGGTCTCGGCGGCGAGCAAGGCCTGGAGATTAGGATCTTTTCGAACGGTATTGCTGGCTTTCCTGGTTGATCCAAACGCGATCACGTCGGCATGCTTCAGCGGAATCGTCTTGATCATCCTGAAAAATTCAATGTCTTTTGGATTTGCCCCAGGCCAACCGCCTTCAATAAAATGAACTCCGAGATCATCCAACTTTTGCGCGATCCTGACTTTATCTTCAGCAGAGAAGCTAACGTCCTCCGCCTGAGCGCCATCACGCAAGGTGGTGTCATAGATTTCCAACGCTGCAGCCCGATCGGCAGGCGGTTTCATGATAGGAAGTGAGCGCTGCTCTTGAGCGGCGCGGAGAGAGCGAGGCTGTGTGGTTTTTCGAGCCATGGAAGGAAAGGGTACCAGGAGCGAGGTCGTGATGTCGAGATATCAAGGGTATGAGTTGTTTCTAGTCGCTCACCTCATGAACGCCGTACAAGCCCAATACCTCATAGCTACATATGAACTATGCCAAGTCGAGATCGAACGCCGAGTGGAGTGAGCGCATGGCCAGTTCAAGGTATTTCTCGTCGATGACACAGGAGATTTTTATCTCGGATGTGCTGATCATCATGATGTTGACGCCTTCTCGGGACAACACCTCGAACATCTTCGCCGCCACACCGGAGTGCGACCGCATCCCCACCCCAATCAACGAGACTTTGGCGATGGCTTCAGTCACTGAGACAGACTTGGCCTCGATATCCTTGGCGACGGCCTGAATGAGCGGCACAGCCTTTTTGAGATCAGCGCGAGGCACGGTAAACGAAAGATCCGTCAGAGCTGCCTGGCTGATGTTCTGGATAATCATGTCGACATTGATGTGCGCATCTGCGACGGGTCCAAAAATTCTGGCCGCGATCCCCGGTTTGTCCGGCACCCCGATGATAGTAATTTTCGCTTGATTACGATCTCCGGTGACTCCAGCGATGGCTGCCGCTTCCATGTCCGTATCTTCCTTTGTCACAAGCGTGCCCTTCCCTTCCTTGAAGCTGGAATTTACCTCGACCGGAACATTGAATTTGGCCGCAAACTCGACCGATCTTGTTTGGAGAACTTTCGCCCCGAGACTCGCCATCTCAAGCATCTCTTCATAGGCAATCCGATCGATCCGTCTCGCCGCCGGCACGATATTGGGATCCGCCGTGTACACCCCATCGACGTCCGTGAAGATGATACAACGATCGGCCTTCAAGGCCGCCGCCAGTGCCACAGCAGAGAGATCTGACCCTCCTCGTCCGAGCGTGGTCACATCCGACTGCTCATTGATCCCTTGGAACCCAGCCACAACGGGAACGACCCCCTGTTCCAGGGCCTCGCGGATGCGGTCCGCTGTCACACGCGCAATTCTCGCCTTGGTATGAGCGCTATCCGTGATGATGCCGACTTGCCGACCGGTAAAGGACCTGGCATTGACCCCTCGCCCTCGCAACTCCATCGCTAGAAGCGCGATGGTGACTCGTTCGCCCGTTGAGAGCAGCATATCCATTTCGCGTTCATCGGGGGTAGCCGTTACCTCGTGCGCAAGCTTGACCAGCCGATCTGTTTCACCACTCATGGCGGAGAGCACGACCACGATTCGATGTCCCGCCTGTTGCGCGTGAGCCACACGGTCGGCGACGCGGTGTATTCGTTCGATTGTGCCGACCGACGTCCCTCCGTATTTCTGGACAATCAGCGCCACAGCCGTCAGCTTTTTGAGAAGAACTTATTGACGAACTTCGTGGCATCACGGGTAGGCATATTCATGGCAAAGGCGTCAGTCTCAGCGAATCGGCGGCCGACGGTCTCGGATCCCTTTCCGCCTCCTTCACCAAACACATAGAACGCCGGACCCTCGATTCCTCCGGTATGATCGCAGATCACAAGGAAACGATAGGGGCCTTGTTGAGACAAGCCTTCGAATAACGGACCGACGAGATGACGATCGAACTCTTCAATCCCCTGAACTTTGGCTTTGATATCAGTGCCGTGTATCACCTCATCCGCTAACTTGGCATGCACATACACAAAATCTCTCTTGGCAAATTCCTCTAATGCCACGGCCGCCTTCGTATGGAGATCACCGCTGGCTAGCCGATCGAGGTCCACAGCATCCAGACCTGCACAGATCCCAACACCACGATGAACGTCGTTGGTCGCCACGACCGCCCCCGTGACCTGGTATTTCTCAACCAAACTTGGCCACATGACCGCTCGCCCCTCGCCCCAAAGCCAGATACAATTCGCCGGTTTCTTCCCCGCAGCTATCCGTTCCTCGTTGAGAGGATGATCGCGCAAGATGAAATAGGCCGCATCCATCAACTGGCGGAGAATATCGGCTCCATCGCCTTTCGGTAAGGCCTCCGCGATGGATTGACCAACTATCGTCTGCGGATCGGTGCAGATCGCTCGCGGCTTCCCCTTCACCCATACCATCAAGTGGCGGTGACCCGCCCCCGGATAGAATTGGATGGTCTCCGAGCCGAGCTGCTCATTGATCGCCTCGATCAATTCGCGGGCCTCTTCGGTCTCGATCAGCCCGGCCGTTGCGTCGTCCAGGATGACGTGCTGGCCCAATTTTTTGATCTCACCGCCCTTCCCGCTCGCCGGCATCACGGTGACCATCGTGCAGCGGAACACGACGTCCTGTTCCGTCCCGGACACACCTAAACTTGCCGCTTCAAGCGGTCCAGGGCCCGGATAAAACTTCTTGGGATCGTACCCAAGGATCGTGGTGCCAACCAATCCACCGCCATGGTGCACCCCATCGGCGGGAATCATCAGCCGACCCAGCTCTCCGCTCTGCGCCAGACGATCGAGATGGGGCGTCGTCGCCGCTTGGAGCGGCGTCCGACCGCCCAGTTCTTCTTGTGGGTGATGAGCCATTCCACCGGCATGCACAATCACATATTTCATAAGATCCACACGTCTCTCAGACTTTCAACAGACGAGCCACGTCCTCGCGCGTCGCCTTGACCGTCTGCGGTTGTTTCGACACGCTGATTGCCGTATCGGCATCTTTCAAACCATGCCCCGTCAACGTACATACAACTGTCTCTCCTTCTCGTAGACCACCAGTTCGATGCAATTTGGCCACGCCGGCGACGGACGCAGCGGAAGCCGGTTCACAAAAGACCCCTTCGGTTGCCGCCACCATGGTGTAGGCCTGGAGAATTTCCTCATCAGTCACCAGATCGATCGCGCCCGCAGATTCCTCAACCGCCTTTACTGCTGAAGACCAGCTGGCGGGATTACCGATTCGAATGGCCGTGGCAATGGTCTGCGGTTGCTCAACAACTCGGCCCAACACGATGGGAGCAGCACCAGCGGCTTGAAATCCCATCATGCGGGGCACCCTCGAAATCTGATTGGCCGCACGATATTCTTGGTACCCTTTCCAATAGGCTGTGATATTTCCAGCGTTCCCGACCGGCAACACATGAAGTGTCGGAGCCCCGCCGAGTTGATCACACACCTCAAAAGCCGCAGTCTTCTGCCCGTCAATCCGGAACGGATTCACCGAGTTCACCAATTCAATGGCCAGTGTGGTCGAAAACTCCTTGACGAGCGTCAGGGCCTGATCAAAGTTGCCTTCGATCTGGATCACCGTGGCCTGATGCATCATCGCCTGAGACAGCTTACCCATCGCGATCTTGCCGGCTGGAATCAGCACGAAAACGGACAACCCTGCGCGCGCGCCGTAGGCGGCGGCCGAGGCGGAGGTGTTGCCGGTCGACGCACACATCACAGCCCGCGCACCGCTTTCCACCGCCTTCGAGATGGCCAATGTCATACCACGGTCCTTAAAGGAACCGGTTGGATTGGCCCCTTCGAACTTCAGATAGAGTTCGACTCCTGGCGCGATGGCCTGAGCCAATCTCGTGGCTCGAATCAGAGGGGTGCAGCCCTCTCCCAGGCTGATCACAGGAGTCTTCTCCGTCACGGGGAGGAATTTACGATACTCCTCAATCACTCCACGCCAAGGGTTCATCGATTACTCATCCTTGCCTTCAATACGAATCAGCGTCGGCGACTCGGAAACGAACGCCTTCCGATTGATTTCACGCAACGCAGTCTGGACATCCCGCTCCTTCGCCACATGTGTCTTGATGACAATCGGCACGGTCTGTCCTTCGCGGCGTCCCTGTTGCACCATCGACGAAATGCTGATTCCACAGCGTCCCAACTCACCAGCGATCTGCGCCAACACGCCGGGTCGGTCTACAACGGTAAACCTGAGGTAATAGAGTGAGCTGATCTCTTCCATCGATCTCAGCCGGAGCGGCCGGCGCTGATCCGGCTGAAACGACGCCACTGGTACGCGACCGGCGCTGTTTTTTAAAAGATTTCGCCCGATCGCAATCACGTCGCTGACCACGGCACTCCCGGTCGGCATGGATCCGGCCCCCCGACCATAGAGGACGACGTCACCGACCGCATCACCGACAAGCTGGATGGCATTGTACACATCCTCAACCTGGGCAATCGGAGACGTCGAGGGAAGCATCGTAGGATGAACCCGCGCCTCAATCTCTCCATCTACCAGTTTTGCGATACCGAGCAGCTTGATCGTGAAACCAAACTGCTTCGCGTAGGCAATATCGATCGGCGTGATGCTTGTAATCCCTTCCGTATAGATGTCCTTGAAGTTGACCGGGGTTCCATAGGCAAGGTTGACGAGGATAGCCAGCTTGTGTGCCGAATCGATCCCGGCCACATCAAACGTCGGATCAGCTTCAGCATACCCAGCCCGCTGTGCGTCGGCGAGTACTTCCTCGAAACTGTGCCCTTCACGGGTCATTCTGGACAAAATATAGTTGGACGTCCCGTTGATAATGCCGTAGATGGATTCGATCGTATTACCGGCTAAGCCTTCCGTCAACGCACGAATAACGGGAATCCCGCCGCCGACGCTGGCTTCAAATCCGACATCCACTCCTTTACGCACGGCGGCGTCGAAAATTTCTTCTCCGTGAAGCGCCAAGAGCGCTTTATTTGCCGTCACCACATGCTTCCCGGCCAGGATCGCATCCAGGATGATGCGTTTGGCCGTATCGTATCCGCCGATGAGCTCAATGACGATATCGATGTCTGGAGCAGACAGAACCTGTCTGCTGTCGGTCGTCAATACCCCGGCAGCCAAGGTTACGCCACGATCCCTGATAATATCCCGATCTGCCACGCGAACGAGTTCGACCGGGACACCGACGCGCCGGGTAATGAGGGCGGCATTATCGAGAAGGATCTTGGCAACTCCGGTGCCGACCGTACCGAAGCCCACAATCCCGATTCCGATACGCGATCTCATTCCTCATCCCCATCAAGCTTGAGGGCTTTACGAATTCCTCTGACGGCCTGCCGGGTACGATGTTCGTTTTCTACCAGCCCAAACCGCACGTATTCATCACCGCCTTCACCGAATCCGATCCCCGGAGAAACGGCCACTTTTGCCTCTTTGAGTAAGAGTTTTGAAAACTCCAAGGATCCCATGTGGCGATAGGGCACAGGGATACGCGCCCACACAAACATCGTAGCCAGAGGCTTTGCGACTTGCCAGCCGATCCGATTCAGCCCTCCCACGAGGACATCCCTGCGCTTTTGGTAGCGCAGAACAGTATCCTTGACACAGTCCTGCGGCCCATTCAAGGCGATCACACTGGCGATCTGAATTGGCTGAAAAATACCATAGTCGAGATAGCTCTTGATCTTTCCCAGCGCTCCAACGACCTCTCGATTACCTACACAAAATCCTACTCGCCAGCCGGGCATGCTGTAGGCCTTGGACAGGGTATAGAATTCTACCCCGCAGTCTTTGGCGCCCGGGACCTGAAGAAAGCTCGGCGCCTTATACCCGTCAAACACCAGGTCGGCATAGGCGAGGTCGTGGATGACGATGACGTTGTGCTCCTTGGCAAACGCCACGATCTTCTTGAAGAACTCCAAATCCACGACGGCCGTCGTAGGATTGTGGGGGAAATTGATGACGAGAATCTTCGGTCTCGGAAACGTCTGCCGATAGACGCGCGTCAGATTTTCGAAAAAATCGCTATCCTGACGGAGTTCGATACCGCGGACCTCACCACCCGCAATAATGAAGCTGTACATGTGGATGGGATACGTCGGCGTTGGGGTCAGGACCACATCGCCCGGGCCGATCAGGGCCAAGGCCAGGTGGGCGAGACCTTCTTTTGATCCGATGGTGACAATTGCTTCAGTCTCCGGATCCAGATCAACACCATAGTTTCGCTTGTACCACCCACAGATCGCATGCCGTAGCTTCGTGATGCCGCGCGAGGCCGAGTAACGATGATTCGTTCCTTTACGGGCGGCCTCGATCATCTTCTCGACGATATGAGGCGGGGTCGGTTGATCGGGATTCCCCATCCCAAAATCAATAATGTCTTGCCCACGTTGGCGAGCCTCAAGCTTGAGTGATTGAACTTGCGCGAACACGTACGGTGGGAGTCGCTTGATTCGATAAAAACCTTCGCCCAGCCCCATGAACTTCCTTTTGACTGCTATTAAATATTTCTCAAAACTCACTCATCCCAATAAGAATGAGTGAAGGGATCCTGAAAGGCCCTATTCTAATGGAGGGCTTTGGTCGAGTCAATTTACCTAACTTTCTACGGGGTTCCGAAGTTGTCAGATGCGCCTACTCCTCATCCGGTTCTTCACCAATCCACGAACCCGTTCTTGCCCCCTCTCGCTCCTTTCTGCTACTACTATCGCTAGATTAATGGCGCTAGCCTGTTTCACGTACTTGTTCTCGGACTGACTGGATGTAAGGAGGAGGGATGGCCCGGCTTGGTGTGAATATCGACCATGTAGCGACGTTGCGGCAAGCACGTGGAGGAACCGATCCAGATCCCTTGGCAGCTGCGGTGCTTGTCGAGCTGGCCGGAGCGGACGGCCTGGTCGTCCACCTGCGGGAAGATCGGCGCCATATCCAAGATCGAGATCTTCAACTCCTTCGTGAAATAACCCGGACGAAGCTCGACCTTGAAATGGCGGCCGACGCAGACATGGCGAAGATCGCCCTGAACATCAAGCCCGACCTGGTCACATTGGTACCCGAGAAGCGACAGGAACTTACCACTGAAGGGGGCCTCGATATCGCCGGGCATCGTGACCGAATTCAGAGCATTGTGACTCTGTTACATAACGGGGGGATTCCCGTCAGTGTCTTTGTTGAGCCCGATCTGAATCAGATCAGGGCTGCGCACAAGGTTGCAGCTGATTTCGTGGAGCTGCATACCGGTCGATACGCGAACGCCACCCGCTCTAAAGAAGCCGATGCGGAATTCGAAGCCATTACTCACGCAGCCAAGCTGGCCTACAAGCTTGGGATCGGTGTCAATGCCGGGCATGGACTGAATTACCGCAACATCAAACGTTTGACGCATATTCCCGAAATCGTCGAGTACAACATCGGACACAGTATCATCGCTCGGGCGGTCCTCGTCGGTCTCGTAGAAGCCGTGAAAGAAATGAAGGCCCTACTCAGTTGAGTTGAGATCGTCGACCTGCTGGCGCCACCCGTTCTTCTCGTCGGTTCACCATGACCAAGATTATTACCGCTGCACAGATGCAGGCACTCGACCGCCGGACGATTTCAGAGGCTCGTATCCCAGCGACCACATTGATGGAACGTGCCGGCTCGGGCGTTGTCTCTTGCCTTGAGCAACGGTTGGGGCCCGTACGGGGCAAGAGAGTCACCATTGTGTGCGGCAAAGGCAACAATGGGGGGGATGGATTCGTTGTTGCGCGCCTCCTCCGTCGACGGCATGCGAACGTGCGCGTTCTTGTCGTGACGCCCACGTCCGAACTGAGCCGTGATGCTGCCACCATGTATAAGCAATTCGTTCGTGGCGCAGGGAAGTCCTCCGTCTACCTCTATGCGTCCAAGGCCCAGGCGCAAACACTCTTGCAGGATAGTGATATCCTCATTGATGCCCTCCTCGGAACAGGCCTCTCCGCTACTGTCACCGGGCGCTATGCCGAGGCCATTGACTGCATCAATGAAACCGGTCGTCCCGTGGTAGCCGTTGATCTTCCATCGGGCCTCCATGCTGATACTGGAACGGTCCTTGGCCGAGCCATTCGTGCCTTCCTTACCGTGACCTTTGGGCTACCGAAGTTAGGCTTCTATCAAAATGATGGGATCGACCTCGCTGGAGAGGTGGCACTCGTGGACATTGGAATTCCACCAGCCTACATTGACGCGGTCCAGAGCCGAACGACCTTGATGACACCACATGTGGTGCGCACATACCTGCCGAAACGGCTGCCATCGAGTCACAAGGGAACCTTCGGCCATGCCGGTATTATCGCAGGATCCGTCGGCAAAACCGGCGCAGCCGCCATGGCCGCTCGGGCGGCCCTGCGTGTCGGTGCGGGCCTCGTGACTGTTGCAATCCCTACGAGTGTGAACGATGTATTGGAAGCAAAGTTATTAGAAGCGATGACGATTCCGATGCCTGAAACTAAAGCGCGCACCTTGGCGCGAACCGCATTCGATCGGCTCGTCGCCTTCATGGAGGCGAGAACTGCTATCGCTATCGGTCCAGGTCTATCAACTCATCCTGAAACGGTGGAACTGGTCCGGGCCTTAACGAAACAGCTGGACCGACCGGCTGTGTTGGATGCGGACGCCCTGAATGCGTTGACCGGACGGACTGCCCTTCTGGCGGCTTGCAAAACACCGCCAATCATCACCCCCCACCCTGGAGAAATGGCACGACTGGAGGCTGACGCAACGCCTCAGACCGTCAACAGCGATCGGATCGGTACTGCTACCCGCTTCGCACGAGAACGAGGACTGTTCGTCGTTCTGAAAGGGGCTCGGACCGTCGTCGCTAGACCTGATGGAGTCGTCGCTATTTGCCCGACGGGTAATCCTGGCATGGCAACTGCTGGAACAGGCGATGTCTTGACCGGCATGATCGTGGGACTCTTGGCCCAAGGCGTACCCTCCTGGGAAGCGGCCTGTGCCGCCACCTACCTACATGGCGTCGCCGGGGATTTGGCTTCAGCGAGAAAGGGACAAGCCGGGTTGATCTCGAGTGACGTCATCGAGGAGATTCCCTATGCCCTCAAGCTTATGCGTCAGGCTCCATCAAGCGAGACCAATGAGAAAATGCGGAACGATCCCATGTGAGGACGTCCTATGGCTACATCTGTCAGCTCTCTGGACCTTCTCCTCTCATCTCCTGGCAAGACAGAATCATTCGGATATGCCATTGGCCAGTTGCTTCGTGGAGGTGAGGTACTTGCCTTGATCGGTGAATTAGGAGCTGGTAAGACAGCACTGGTCCGCGGGGTCGTGGCTGGCCTTGGAGTCCCATCTGCTGCGGTCACGAGTCCGACGTTCCTGCTGGTCCATGAATACCAAGGGAGGCTTCCGGTCATTCATATCGACCTGTATCGGTTGCAGACGCCTGAAGAAGCCGAATCGATTGGACTGTCCGAGTACCTTGCGGGTGACGTGGCTGTCGCCATTGAGTGGGCAGATCGGTTTCCCCAGCTGCTTCCGGATGACCGACTTGAAGTGAGGCTCTCCCATCGAACCAGGATGACCAGAAGCGCTCGGTTGGAAGCACGAGGTTCACGCTCCCGCTTACTTCTCGCCCGCATCAAAAAGATCTGGCGTCGAACCCCTCGATTATCCCCGCCAATCCTCCAACCAAACAGAAAGACTTCGCCGCGATGACTCGACTGATTCTAATCGGCATTGTTGTGCTCCTTTCGTTGGCCTTCTTCCTTCAAAACCAAGAGCAGGAAGTCACACTCCGCTATTTCTTTGGATTGCTCGAAGCCTCAACTCCCATTTACAAACCCATTATGGCTGGATTTCTCATCGGCCTTTTGGTCGCAGCCATCTTGTTGTTTCCCCCCTGGATACGTGGACGTATCGATCTTCGACGTAAGACAAAGGCCTTACAGGAAGCTGAATCAAACTTAGAGCGACTTCGGCAGTCGCTTGAGAAGATGTCTGGACGCACCCACGCTCCCATACCGATGGAGTCTTCGAGAGACTTTACTGATGAGTGACCAGACCCTGAGCCCGCTGATGCGGCAGTATCGGGATATCAAGCAGGGATACCCTGAAGCCATACTGTTTTTTCGGGTCGGGGATTTTTATGAGATGTTCTACGAGGACGCTCAGGAGGCTTCCCGACTCTTATCGATCGCCCTTACGTCTCGCGATAAGAACAGCGCCCATCCGGTTCCACTATGCGGCGTTCCCTATCATGCCGCAACCGGCTATATCGCGAAGTTATTGAAGGCTGGCCGCATCGTGGCGTTGTGCGAGCAAGTCGAAGATCCCAAGGTCGCCAAAGGTCTGGTACGCCGTGAAGTCGTCAGGCTCTATACTCCCGGCACACTCGTAGACACAGAATTTCTCGCCCCGTGCGAGCTCAACTACCTTGTCGCTTTCGTCGTTCAATCAGACATGATTCATGGAAGATCGATCGGCTTGTCCGTCCTTGAGGTTTCAACCGGTGAATTTTGGGGAATGGAGTTTCACGGTCCCCACGCGGTCACGCAACTATTGAATGAAATCTCTCGACTGGACCCTCGAGAAGTGCTTTTTCCTGCAACCCTCATCCCGGAATGCTCCGCTTGGATCCAACAAATCGTAGGAACACGCCTGTGTGAACGGCCTCCCACATCGTTCAACCAGCACTCCGCTGCTCAAACCTTAATGGCGCATTTCCACGTGCAGGACTTTGACGCCTTAGACTGTGCCGACAGCCTTGCCGCCAGTAGCGCGGCAGGCGCGGTCTTATCGTACTTACGCGAGACTCAACCGGCGGTTCCTCTGGATCATATTCGCCGATTTACTATCCAGCGCAAAGACGAATACATGCACCTAGATGGCACTACCATCCGTAACCTGGAACTGCTCAAACCATTGCTGTCGAACGAGAACGCGCCGGGTTGGAAGTCTACGACGCTCCTGAGCGTGCTGGATCGGACCTCCACGGCCATGGGAAGTCGACTCCTTCGCCAGTGGCTGGTACGGCCATTACTCCGTGACGACCAGATACGGCAGCGTCTTGATGCGGTCGAAGAACTAAAGGACCACATGCAGGTCAGGACTGCATTACGGACCGCCTTGCGAGAGATCCAGGATATCGCACGACTTGGCAGTCGCATCGTACTCGGCTTGGCCGGTCCGCGAGAACTTTTGGCCCTCAAGCAATCTCTTGCGGTTTTGCCCGAGATTGATGTCCAGCTAGCACGGCTTCAGAGTCTGCTGCTCTGTCAGACACGAACATCATGGGATAGCGGCCAGGATCTCTACGACGTGATCGAGCGTGCAATCCGACCTGATGCTTCACCTTCCATTCGAGACGGGAACATCTTTACAGATGGCTATGACCCGGTCATCGACGAGTTGCGGAAAGCCAGCAAGGAAGGAAAAACTTGGATCGCTGCAATCGAGACACAGGAACGTGACCGAACGGGCATTGAGTCATTGAAGGTCCGTTACAATCAGGTGTTTGGCTATTACATCGAGATCACCAAAGCCAATCTTGCCCGGGTCCCCGCTGACTACATTCGCAAGCAAACGCTGGTCAATGCCGAGCGATTTATGACCGCCGAATTGAAAGAGCTGGAAGAACGTGTCACCGGAGCCGAGGCCAAGCTCCTGGCTCGTGAGCAGGAGGTTTTCATCCAGCTTCGATCTCGCTTGGCTCAAGAAGCCCACCGATTGGACGCCATGGCAGCCGCCCTTGCGCTCCTTGATGTCGTCGCCGGATTGGCCGAGGTGGCCGCTCTGTACCGATATACCAAGCCAACGGTGACTGAAGGCGGTGCCCTTCTCATCAGGGAAGGTCGTCACCCGGTCGTCGAGCGACTCTGTACGGATTCAGTATTCGTCCCGAATGATACCGTGTTGGACCTCGAACTGAACCGCCTCCTGATCATTACAGGACCAAACATGGCAGGAAAGAGCACCTATCTTCGTCAGGTCGCACTGATTATTTTGATGGCTCAGATTGGCAGCTTTGTACCCGCTTCAGAAGCGACGATTGGATTAACCGATCGCATCTTCACAAGAGTGGGAGCCTCGGATAATCTCGCAGGGGGCCAGAGCACCTTCATGGTCGAAATGGTGGAGACCGCGAACATTCTCCAAAACGCGACTTCCCGCAGCCTCATTCTGTTGGATGAAATCGGGCGCGGCACAAGCACCTACGATGGCCTGAGTATCGCGTGGGCAATTGCGGAATATATTCACGACTGCACCAGGTTGGGCGCGCGCACATTATTCGCAACCCACTATCATGAGATGACGCAACTGGAGCAACAACGGA
>CAKKRK010000128.1 GCA_919902665.1 Nitrospiraceae bacterium | reverse complement strand
GATCTGAATGAAATCGTCTCGTCGTGCCTGTACTTCATCCAAGTGAAGGCAGACAGCCGCGGGATCAAGATTGAAAAAGATTTGGCACCGGAGCTTCCTCGTGGCATGTTAGATCGGCAGCAAATCAAACAGGTCCTCTTAAACCTGCTCTTGAATGCGATGGATGCCATCGGGGACAAAAGTGGAACTCTTCGAATACGAACCACTCGACTCGCAAAAGTGGGCGGTGAGATGTGGATGCAGATACAGATCGAGGATACGGGGCACGGCATCTCCGTTGAAAACCTTGACCACATCTTCGATCCTTTCTTTACCACGAAATATGCGAGTACCCTAAACGAAGGAACTGGTTTGGGACTGACCATTGCTCATCAGATCGTTCGGGAGCATCGAGGAGAGATTCAAGTGCAGAGTACGGAAGGAAGTGGAACAACCTTCCTCATCAATCTTCCCTCCCATCAAGGCTAGAACGTAAGGAGCGCATGTGGAAAGTTTGGCTGTTAGGAAACGGGTTCTGCTGATCGATGACGATCCCCGAGTCCGTGCCTCCCTCAAAATGGTTCTCGAACCAATCTATGACATTCTCCAGGCCGGTGATGCTCAAGAGGGTCTCGATGTGTTTCGAAAGGATGAACCCAACCTCATCCTCCTTGATGTCATTCTCCCGGGAACTGACGGCCTTGCAGTGCTTCAAACGCTTCGTCTGGAGAGCAAGATGACACCTGTCATCATGCTCACAGGTACCAAATCAGTCAAAACAGCCGTCGACGCCATGAAGTTCGGCGCTGCTGACTATCTCTCAAAACCGTTCGACGTCGATGAGCTCCGTATCATTATCGATCGCGTCCTGAACTCTTCCGAATTGGAGCGAGAGGTCAAGCAGCTGCGGGCTCAAGTCGTCCAGCGCTACGCCTTCCATAATCTGATCGGCAAAAGCCAGGTCATGCAGGAGATCTACTCAAAAATCGAGCAGGTCGCCGATAGCCGCACCACGGTACTCATTACTGGAGAAAGTGGCACAGGAAAGGAATTAGTCGCAAAAGCCTTGCACTACAACAGTTCCCGACGCGAGCGCCCCTTCATTGCTCTGAACTGCGCCGCGTTGCCTGAAACGCTCATAGAGAGTGAACTCTTCGGCCACGAAAAAGGGTCGTTCACGGATGCCACAGCCCGACGCGTCGGACAGTTTGAATTGGCGAACACCGGAACGCTGTTCCTTGACGAAATCGGTGACTTGAGTCCGATCACGCAAGCGAAGCTCCTGCGTGTTATCCAAGAGCGCGAATTTACGAGAATCGGGGGAGTTCAGCCAATCAAGGTCGATGTCCGCATCGTGACAGCGACGAACAAGAATCTTGATGACCTCGTTCGAAAAGCGCAGTTTCGAGAAGACCTCTACTACCGCATTAACGTCATTGCGCTCGTTCTCCCCCCACTCCGTGAACGCGGCGAGGATATTCCCCTCCTGGCCAAACATTTCCTCGAGAAACGGCTGGACGAGGAACGACGCCCTCGTATCGAATTCGGAAAAGAGGCATTGGAGCTTCTGACTCGATATTCTTGGCCTGGCAATGTTCGCGAGCTGGAAAACTTCGTCGAGCAGGCGTTCATCTGGTCCAAAAATGCGACACAAATCACTCCGGAGCATTTGCCGACTCTGATCAAGAATGACTCTCGTTCAACATCGCTTCGAGACGATACCCTCGCCGGTCGCATGTCGCTTGAAAAAGCCGTGATGGAGTTTGAACGGGAGATTATCCTTGATGCGTTGAAACGGACCAATTACGTACAAACCCACGCCGCGAACCTACTTGGAATTAGCCGACGGATGCTGAAATACCGAATGGACACCCTCAGCATCGGTCGTCCAGACAATTCCTCGACTCAAGAGCCCGACCTACCCATGCAAGAATGACACACTTATGCACAAGAATGTCACACTTATACACACATTATCCTCACCGCCCTGTTAGTAACATAGGTATCCTAGCATCGTTGCTATCTACGTATAGTTGCTCATCCTGCCACCACCACTCTATATTGAATCTATATTGAAATTATTCGCAACCCCATAAAAAGGAACGGGAATTGCTTATCAGTGACAAGATCTGGAGTAGGTGTTGCGCATGATCACAACCTCTCTTCAGTCAGGAACACAACCGACGGTCCTCGTGGTTGATGATGAAGCGGGGCCCCGCGATGCTCTTAAATTCATACTTCGCACTTTCTGCAACGTTCGTTCTGCAGAGAACGCCAAGATGGCCCTCGAGGTCCTCAGCCAGGAACCCATTGACCTGATCACACTCGATCAAAAGCTTCCGGATCGTCATGGACTCGAGCTTCTCAGAGACATCAAACACCATCACCCCGACGTGGAGGTCATTATCGTCACGGGATACGGGAGCCTGAAGTCTGCCATGGAGGGTATCCGTCAGGGCGCCGCGGGTTATTTACTTAAGCCTTTCAACGTAAACGAGCTGACCACCCTCATTCAACAGACGATGGACAAGAAGCGCCGACTCGACTTTCTTCGCTACTGCCTTCGGACGCTACCAGACCTGTGGGGCTCGGAGGAAGAGAGTGGACGTGCATGGAACACAGTTAAGACGGAATATGCGTCGCTTTCCATTCACCCGCAGAACCATGATGCTTTGCAGCAAGACGAGATGACCTTGCTTCCACTCCTGTCCGATGTTTTGGAAGCCACAGACCGCCAATTACTCAATCATTCGAGCCGAGTGAGTTTCTATGCTACGTTGATGGCTAGCCGACTCAATCTTACCGTATCCGAGCAAAAAGCGTTGGCCTTGGGAGCCTTTCTGCATGATGTAGGAAAAACAAGTCTCCCATCATATAGGTTCTCCGAGGACCAGATCCTTCCGTCAGGCGAAGCATCTCTCTGTAGAGAACACGTCGACAGAGGTGCACGGATGATTGCCCCGTTGGGTTTGCCGATTGAGACGAGAGAAATTATCGCATCCCATCACGAACGATGGGATGGCCAGGGCTACCCTCATGGACTCCAAGGCACGGATATTCCCTTACTGGCTCGTATTGTCGGTATTGCCCAAACGTTTGATCATCTGACCGCCGACGCACCTGGACGCGTCACCCTTCCTCTCGAGGCCGCAATCCATCAGATCTCGCTTCAATCTGATACGCATTTTGACCCACAGTTGCTTGAACTCTTTGTTCAGGTCGTAAAGAACTCCCCCGTCTCTCCACGCACCATGGAGATCGCTCCCGCCGCTTGATCTATTCATGCGTTCCGGCGATCAACTCCGCCGCTGCAGATCGAGTCTTGGCAGTGATTCGCTCCCCACCAAGCATGCGCGCAATTTCTCCCTCGCGACTTATGCCAGTCAACAAACGCACCGTCGCTACCGTTCGCCCCTTTACCTCCAACTTTTCGACAGAGAAATGATGCTGGGCTTGAGAGGCGACCTGTGGGAGATGCGTGATGCACAGCACTTGATGGTATCGGCCCAGCTCCCGTAACCGTTTCCCAATCGTGGCTGCGACCGCTCCTCCCACCCCTGTATCGATCTCATCGAAGATCAAGACCGGTACATGATCGATCTCAGCAAGGACGGATTTCAACGCCAGCATCACCCGCGAGAGTTCACCGCCCGATGCCACACGAGATATCGGTTTCAACGGCTCGCCTGCATTGGTCGACAGCTGAAACTCGACACGATCAGCGCCATCAGAACCGTACATTTCGTCAGGCCAAGAAGGCATAACTTGGACCAGAAACCGTACCGATCCCATTTTCAACGCACTGAGCTCTTTGTCCACCAATTTCGTCAACCGCTTGGCTGCTTCCGTTCGCTTCCCTGAGAGCGCTCTGGCCAGTGCCGAGACGTTCTGTTGTTGCTCCGTAATAAGACGATCATATCGATCGATCTCGCTGTCCACCCCGCGAAGTTGGCCTAGTTCTTGTTTCACTCGATCCTGAACCTCTAGAACGGCTTCAATCGTCCCCCCGTATTTCTTTTTCATCTTCTGGATGACAGCCAAACGATCTTCGATCACACTGAGTCGCTGAGGATCTGCGTCTAGCCCCTCGACATACCCGCGAAGGGAGTCGGCGACTTCTTTCAGAAGCACCTTGGCCTCGGAGGCAAGCCGGCCCGTTCCTCCCATCGCAGGGTCGATCTGAGTGAGCTCTCCTAACACGCGCTCCATCGACACCAGATTCGCCAAGATACCAGCCGCATCGCCCTGAATTCGTTCCTGAGCTTCCGATGCCAATTCAGTCAGACGCCGAGACGCCCCCAACCGATGACGTTCAGCCTGTAGCAGCTCTTCCTCCCCCAGACGGCAGGCAGCCTCATCCAACTCCTCCTGCTGAAAACTCAACAGGTCTTCTTGCTGGACCCGCTGTTGGAGCGAGATGGCAAGCGCAATACGCTTCTCACGGGAACTCACTAACTCACGATGGATTGATTGATATTGGGACCGCAGTTCAAGCAGACGACCAAAGGCATCCAGAACCTCAAGCTGAGCGGAGCTGGATAGAAGCGATTGCTGGTCATGCTGGCCATGGATATCGACAAGCGTACCGGCGAACTCCTCCAGCACATGAACAGGGCTGAGGATTCCATTCAGATACACCCGGTTTCTTCCTGAGCGTGCAATGATACGTCGAATGATGAGTTGAGAATCGTTTGGACCAAGGACTTCTTTGGCCCGCAGCCGTTGAAGAAGAGGATGCGTGAGCGGAATCTCAAACGACGCTTCAAGTTGGGCTTCGTCTTCACCGAAACGAATTTGCTCGCTTGAGGCTCGCCCACCGACAAGAAGCGCCACTGCATCGATTAATAACGACTTACCAGTCCCGGTCTCTCCGGTCAACACGGCAAAGCCTGAGTCCATGTTCAGACTCAGTCGTTCAATCACAGCAAAATTCGTAATACGCAGCTCAGTCAGCATAGCTGCAACAAAGGCAAAGCCTAGCTAACGCCAGACGACACCTCGGGACACTCAACATCCCTCCCGCCGAATAGAACGTATCGCTGGAACAGCGAGTGGCCCACACTTGGTACGCTGAACGCCACTAAGCGCCAACTGGACGAGAGCGGAGCCCCCCCTCTCTCCCTATTTCAGCATCACGCTAGGCAGTCCCGGCATGCTGAGCGAGCAGTGAGTCGATCAGTTCTTTGAACTGTCGCTTTGGTCTGGCACCCACCAGCTTCTCGATAGGCTGGCCGTTCTTAAAGAATAGAATCGTGGGGATACTCATCACCTGGTAACGACCCGCCACCTCGGGATTCTCGTCAGTGTTCAGTTTTCGAACCTTCAGCTTCCCGGCGTATTCATTTGCCAATTCCTCCACGATGGGAGCCACCATTTGACATGGGCCGCACCACACCGCCCAAAAATCGACCATGACGAGTTCGGAGGCCTTCATTACTTCGGCATCCCAAGTAGAATCTTCGACTTTCAAGGCGTCACCAGCCACGTCTGCGCCCTCCTTCGTGGTTGAGATCATTGATGCGTGATTGCGTAGGCATCGTACCCCACCACTGTTTTTAGTGTCAAACGGGGATCATCGTCCAGGTTGACCTCCGGGCAATGCAGCACCGGCCTCGGAGGTCTGCGGAGGAATACCATAAGGCCCGCCCAGAGTCGCCCATGGGAGCCCCCGTTCACCCCACAGCAGTGGGCTCAGAAGTGTCCGCATGACGGCAGTCCCGGCACTTTCGGTCCAACCGATTCCAGTGAGACTCAACATAAAGCTATATTGCTCACGATCCGGGAACTTCAGGTAATACAGCCCCACCGACCAACATCTGCACGGATTCTGATACAAAGCGACGGCGTCCAATTCCGGGCTTCGTCCATTTTTGACATCGTAGTAGGCCTTGGCTCCGAACGTCCATCCCCACGGGGTGCGGAAGGCCCCGCCCATCGTCACAAACTGAATGTCCTTCGTCGGAGCAAACACCTCATTAAATGAGATAGGGTTCCAGACGTCGCCTCGCCTGACCCGATTCCCATCTCTCGTGTACCGTTGTCCCACTTCGAAATACCAGTTGGTTCCCTCTTGAAATCGAAGATCTGTGTTGAATTGACTCACCCCTGGTTGATAGGGATCGAAGAACGCGTCGACCGTCAGATACCGATTGATCGGCGGTCGGAGAGCCCACGCCTGCGCCGCACGTCCGACTACCGGGGTATCCAACCACGCCGTCGTCATCAACGTCGGCAGATTATTGCCAATCACGGCCCGCACCCAGATATCAGAAAACTTCTTGCCTTGGATGGGCACCGTGGCCGGCTGGAGCGGCTGGGTGAATGATCCGAGAAAAGGAGCAACTCCTGGCGTAAACTCACGCGCCAGAGTTTGTACATCGCCGACATGATAACTCTGCGCCAACGTGAGATCGAGCCAGTTGAAGGCATTGGTCTTCCCTGATTCCAATACCCGACTACGCAGCATATACGTCAGCAAATTCTTCTTCGGAAGATCATCGACTTGGTCGATTTGCGTCAACTTCGATTGATCAGTTGACGGCACATATTCGTAGGTGACCGTGGGCTCAAGGGTATGCAACAGACTATTCCCGTCAGCAAGGGCGAATCGGCGCGTCACTTTTGACGTAGCATCCACCCCCAACCAAAACGTCTCTCGATGCTGCCCTTCATCCGATTGCGCCCCTCTGGTGTAATAGACCTCACGGAACTTCGCTTGGGGTCGAATCCCGATCACATGCCCGAGATGCAGTACATCTGTCGAAATACTAGGAACGACATTGATCCGATTCAGCGTAAATCCTTGATCGCGATAGAAATTGACATAGTTCCCTTCCATGCCCAACAAGATAGGAGAATTGAATAGTGAGACGTGGGGCAGGCTATAGCCGGCCTCCGGAAGCCGTTGAAATGTATCCTTTCCTCCGGCTTGTAGCGGTTGCAGATAGAGGCCAAGAAGATACAGGTTGCCGTAGGGCAAGCGCTGGGTCACCAAGAGGTTTGATTCGCTGCTCGGCGAAGCACGGAGTATCCCTGAATTGCTCAGTTGTTGGAAATAGTTAGGGTCTGTAACCAAATTGGCGTTGGCGCGGAGCAGCAACGTATCGGTGAGGTATTGCGTATGGGTTCCGATGAGTGCGGCGCGTGCCTGTTTGACATCTTCCCCGGTGTCGGTGAGGCCGGAGACATTGGGAAGCTGCGTCTGTTGCAGATAGCTCACATACCACTTGCCCCGAGATCGCCGGTCCAAGACATACCGATACTCAAAATCAGACCCATATCCGAGGTCACTGTAATAGGAGGGTGTGACCGTCAAGTCTTGACTCGGATTAATCGCCCAAAAAAAGCTCTGCTTCAGGTGGAATCCAAATCGATTGTCATAACTCGGGCTAGGAATCAGAAAACCGGTTTGTCGTTTGGTCATGGGAAAGGAGAAGGTGGGTAGTGGAATCGTAGGCACATCCAAGACACAAAACCACCCGCCCTTGGATCCCAATGTGTCTCCCATGGTCAGATCCAGATCCTTAAACCGAAAGCGCCACGCCGGCACTTCTCCGTCTTGCGCATCACAATTCGTGAAACTGCCATCTTTCACCCGATAGTGGTATTCAGAAAATCTCTGCAGGAGGCGGCCGGATATCGATGAGTTGGTTGTCGGAGCATAGAGCTGGGCATGTGTCGCCACGCCAGCCTCTGTATTGACATTGATCTCCATCCGCTCAGCCGTCACATCGGCCTGCGGGTCCGTTAAGTGAACATGGCCGACGGCAGTGAGAATCCCCGACAAGACTTGAATGGTAGCGTGGTCCGCCGTGAGCGTAATCGCCCCCTGTTGAATCACCACCGATCCGTTTGCCTCGTAGACGTCTTGATCTTGTCGATAGTCGATCCGCTCTGCCGTGATGTCGAGAGGAGCGGATCCAGCGGGTGACGTTCCGGCACCTACTTGGGTGTCTGCCGCTGATCCAGGAAATGGAATGAGAGTGAGGATGGCAACGATGAGAATGAGCTGCCAGCGGACCCACGCGAGAGGACCCGCCATGCTAGCCACGAATCGGTGACAACCCGCAGCCACGCACTGCCGCTTTGATATCCCCCAGAAGCATCAACGATCCGGCAATACAGATGAGATCATGAGGCATGGCTCGGCTTCTGGCAACTGTCAGCGCGTCCATAGGAAGGACGGCCTCAAGGACCGGCCCTTGCCACTCGCGCAGGGTTGCACGAAGCTCTTGAACCGTAGCAGACCGTGCAAGAGTCGCCTGCGTCAGCACGATTTCCGACACACAGGGTAACAACGGATCAATAAATCCCTGACGATCTTTATCCCGCATCATACCCCAGACGAAGATAATCCGAGATATGGGGTGACTGACGGCGAAGTCCTTGAGATACTCCGCGAGCACATGCGCAGCAGCAGGGTTATGGGCGCCGTCGAGCACGACCGTGGGGTACTCGCCGATCACCTCTAACCGACCTTCCCATGAGACCGTACGCAAGCCATTACGAACGGCTGCCGCATCCACAGCCATCCCAGCTCGCTCCGCCGATTCAAGAAGTGCCAATGCACAAGCGGCATTGTCCCACTGGTGACGCCCTGTCAAACCACAAGTGAGATCCTCCCACACACGAGTCATGCCCCTATACGTCAGTCGCTCGAAACGAGTTCCGTCAATAGCAAAGTCGCGGCCAAGCTGCCACAGGGGAGCTGCACGATCCTGGGCGATCCGGCGTAGGACCTGTTCAGCTTCCTCTCCCATCCGTCCGATCACAACCGGGACAGAGGGCTTAATAATTCCCCCCTTTTCAAATGCGATCGCCTCCTCCGTGTGCCCCAAGTACTCCTGATGATCCAAGCCGATCGTCGTGATCACACTAGCCAGTGGGTGTTCCACCACGTTGGTTGCATCGAAGCGCCCACCTAACCCAACTTCCAATACAGCGACATCGACTTCCGCCTCTGCAAAATAGAGGAATGCCAGAGCCGTCGTCATCTCAAAAAACGTCGGTTCCAGATTATCTTCGAGCACGGCCCGCAAACGCGCGATCAACGCCTCAACGTGAGGCTCCGGGATCATGCATCCGTTGACACGAATCCTCTCCCGAAATTCGATGAGGTGAGGAGAGGTATAGAGACCAACCCGTCGGCCTGCATGCTGAAGGACCGCCGCAACCATCGCCGCCGTCGAACCCTTGCCGTTGGTTCCTCCAATATGAAGGACGCGAAGTGAGCGATGAGGATTGCCGACCCTGTCCAACAGAATCTGCATGGTCTCCAGGCCCAGCTTGATGCCGTGCTTCTGAAGCGCGTAGAGGTACTCAATCATGGAGGAGTAGCTCATCGACAAGCCGGGAGGACGCAGAAGGCTAAAAATGATTCACGAGGGTGCCAACCGTCTCCTTGAGACGCTTGCGCTCGACGATCATATCGATCATGCCGTGTTCGAGAAGAAACTCGGCCCGTTGGAACTGATCCGGCAACTGCTGCTTGATAGTTTGTTCGATGACACGAGGTCCCGCAAACCCAATCAACGCTTTCGGCTCAGCAATGATGACATCTCCCAACATCGCCACACTGGCGGTGACGCCGCCGAACGTCGGATCGGCAAGAATCGAGATAAACGGCAGTTTGGCCTCGCCCAGCTTCGCAACCGCAGTCGAGGTCTTGGCCATCTGCATCAACGAAAGGATGCCTTCCTGCATCCGCGCACCCCCAGAAGTGGTGACGAGGATGACCGGCAGCTTTAGCTCCAATGCCCGATCAATCGCGCGACAAAGCTTTTCCCCGACCACAGACCCCATACTCCCGCCCATAAAACTGAAATTGAAGACACAGAGCACCACCCGACGCCCGTTGACCAGGCCTTCGCCGATAACAAGCGCATCCTTCCGGCCCGTCTTTTCTTGGTGAGCCTTGACCCGATCTTTATACGGCTTGGTATCGTGGAACTTCAACGGATCCTGCGCTTCTAAACCCGCATCCCATTCTTTGAAGGTACCGAGATCAAGGAGCAAACCAATCCGCTCAGTGACCGAGATCGGGAAATGATACTCGCATTTTGGGCAAACCTTGTCATTCCGGTCAACCTCCTTGCGGTAGACGATCTCCCGGCAGTGATTGCACTTAAGCCACATCCCCTCGCTGCTTTTTGAACGGGGCGGCGGGGCGGATTCTGCAGGTTTCTCTTTTTTGAACCACGTCATGGTTATTATCTTAGTGCAGTCCTACCATCAATTCGCAGAGAATAGCACAGGGCTACCACCAATGCACCTTAGCGGCGTATCGCACCTGATACACCAAGCCGCATCAATGTCCGAGGACCGAGGGGGTCAACTCCACCAACATCCATACTCCAACCAAGATACTGGCAAGGCTGGCAAATCCCTGAACCCCCACAAAGAGTCGCTGACTCATCGAACGCGAATAGATGACCGGCACACTTAAGGTCAAACCGATCGCCATCATACCGATGATCGATCCAACGCCAAAGACGAGGATCGCCACAAGCCCGCTGACCATGGTTGTCGTCGCCGCCAAAATCATCAACATCAACGCGGCTGATCCAGCAAGCCCATGCACCATGCCAATACACAACGGACGAATTGCGTCCGTCATCCAATGCCGATGGCAATGATCGCGTTGTTGCTGGTGGCTGTGCAGGTGGACATGCGGCTGACCGTCGTGGTCATGGCTATGGACATGCCAACGCTCACGGTACAGCTTCAGCGCAAGACTCCCCCCAAGTACAATCAGGAGCAGTCCGACTCCAGACTCGGCCATGACCTCAAATTCAGCAGGAATATGGAATCCCCAGGCAAGCACGATCGATCCAACCAGCAACAGCGTCAACGTATGGCCGGTCCCCCACCACAATCCGACAGCGCCGGACGCCAAAAATGAGGGCCGCTCAGCAAGAACGGTCGAGACCGCTGCAAGATGGTCTGTATCCAGAGCGTGCCGCAGTCCCAGCACAAAACCAATCCCGAGCAACGTCAACAAATCGGTATCAGGCATCGTGCATCTAGAAATCCAATAGTGGGGTGACTGCGTCCATCACACTCCGTACCAACACGAGCATGGAAAGAGGCCAACATGGACTCGATGAGAACAGGTGCCTTGCTCACCCACCACGGGCATGCATTTCCAGATGGGGATCTTCCCGAAGACGATCGATCTCGATCAACCCTCCGTCTCGAAGCCCCACTCGTTCCAGCGCCTTCCGCTCCTCAGCGCCACGATCGCGACGAGCCGCCCATCCCAACCGAATGATTTCCCGCATGTGCGCTGGATGCATATTCATGCGAAGAGGCTTGCGGAGGTCAACTCCAGATCCCGCGTACAAGCACAGGTACCACATCCCATCAGCGGTGACACGACTGCGGTCACACTGCGCGCAAAACGGTGTGGTCGTCGAGGGGATAATCCCAAAGATCGTGCCGTCCGGCAAGCAAAATCGTTGGGCGGGAGCGGCCCCCCGTTCTGGAAGTGCGGTGATTCGACCGTACCGTCGAGCGAGGGTATCGAGGATCATGTCCTGAGACAGGACCTTATCCATCCTCCACTCGTTGGCCCCACCAACATCCATATATTCGATGAAACGCACCTCAGCCTGATAACGCTTGCCCCATTCGATCAACTCGTTCAGTTCATCATCATTGAACCCGCGAATCGCAACCGTGTCGAGCTTCAGATTGGTAAAGCCCGCTTTCCCAACCGATTCAATGCCCTCTAGAACGCGCGAAAATTCATCTCGCCCTGTCAGTTGACGAAACCGCTCAGGCTTCAGAGTATCGAGACTAACGGTGATGCGGTCGAGTCCGGCATAGTAGAGGTCCTGGACCGACTCGGCCAGTAACACACCATTTGTCGTCAGGGCCACTTCGGTAATTCGTCGGTCCTGTCGAAGCAGCCGAACCAGCCGCGCCAGATCCCGACGCAACAAGGGCTCTCCCCCTGTCAGTCTGACCTTATCCACCCCCAGATCGGCAAAAGAGCCGACGAGCGTCGACATTTCTTCGAAGCTCAGGAGGTCTTCTCGCGGCAGCCAGACATACTCCGGCTCGGGCATGCAGTACCGGCAACGAAGATTGCAGCGATCAGTCACGGACAGCCGCAAACTTCGTAACGGGCGCCCGAACATGTCCTGTACTGCCACAGGCGCTATATCTTGCGTGGATTCATCCATCACTTGCTAGCCGGCCATTACTTTCAATTCTTCAACACTCAGGTTCCTTACGTTTCACGCTTCACGAATTTAGGGATGCTCCTCCACCCAGACCTCCCCTTCAGGAGTATGTTCCAACTTCCAAATCGGAGTGATCTGTTTAAGCTCATCGATCGCCCACCGACAGGCATTGAACGCGTCGGCTCGGTGCTCTGCACCGGCGATGATCAACACAATATTTTCACCGATCGTGATTTCGCCATGCCGATGGATGATGAGCAACTCTAGGATATCGAAGTCTTTCAGCGCCCGTTCTCGAATTTCACGCAACTTCTTCTGCGCCATTCCTTCATAGTGCTCAAACGTGATCCCGTCGACATCACGCCCGCGCGATCGGTCACGCGCAATGCCCAAAAATGTGGCGATTCCACCGATCCGTTTCGATCGACTGCGTACCCGATCAAGCTCCCGATCGAGAGAGAAATTCTCTCGCTGGATACGGGCGAATTGCCCCTGGTCTGTCGGTTCCTGCCCTGACCCTCCGGCGAACGGAGGCAACAGCGCAACCTCGTCGCCGTCATTGATGATCGTCTCTTCGTGCGCAACATCCTGATTCACGGACACGAGCACCTTCCTCTTCTGAATCAGTTCCCCGATTGCGGGATGGCTGGCCTCGATTGCACCGACCAGATCCTTGACCTGCCTGCCATTCGCCACATTCAGCAACAGGAACCCCTGATTTCCCGCCAGCATCTTCGTCATACCGAATAATCGTACTGTAATCATCGTCCCTAGCCCCTACCCTTAACCATTCTTGGTATACAGTCCTGATTTCCCGCCTGATTTGGAAAGCAGATAGACCTCGCCAAAGCTCATCCCGCGATCCACAGCTTTGCACATATCGTAAATGGTCAACGCCGCGACCGACGCTGCCGTCATGGCTTCCATTTCGACCCCTGTTGGTCCTGTTGTCTTGGCAGTCGCGATAATGGTGATGGAACAGCGGCCTTCTGGATTCGGCTGAGACTCCTCCTTGAAAGAGATATCGACACTCGTCAGGAGAATCGGATGGCACATGGGGATGAGGTCCGGCGTCTTCTTAGCACCCATCACGCCTGCAACCTGGGCGACAGCCAGCACGTCACCCTTCGCGATCTTGCCTCGTTGAATCTTTTCAAGGGTTTCAGGAAGTAGAAAGACCTTAGCCTGCGCAGTGGCGAGACGCTCCGTCGAGCCCTTGGCACTGATGTCGACCATCCGAGCTCGACCCGATTCATTGAAATGCGTAAATTCGTCCATTTTGTCCGTTGAATCAGCAACTTATAACCGGCACGCTGCGGGATTATAGGTGCCGATGGAAACGAAGGTCAAGCCAATGAGAGACGACGGTCTGTTACCGAATCCTGCCTGACACAGAGGGTCGAAGCCGACAGAATCCCTTTCTGCTCGAATCTCATTATTTCCGTTCCTTCCGTGGTACAGCCCTGTTGACCAAGAAGGAGGAACTCGACCTTGCCAAACGAATCGACGAAGAAACCCGCCGCATCAGGATGTCCGTGAAGAATGCCACGACCATACTGGCTAACGCTGTCTCCCCAACCTCCCGTAAAGAGACGATCCAAGAGCTCAGTGCCATCCGGCGTCTGAGCGGTCTCTCTGCCATTGCACTGGATCGAGCCGACACACTTCTCAGTGCTTGGGCTGGATCAACCGCAGAGGGCAGCCTCGTGGTACCGGAGGTCCGTCAGCAACTCCTCACTATGCTGACGGAGATACGAACGGCAGGCCGCCAGCTGGAAGACGCGAAAGAGGAGCTCGTCCGGCACAACTTGCGCCTGGTAGTCGATGTCGCAAAACGGTCTTAGGCGAACTTCTTCCCGCGATCATCAGACGGCACCACCGGACAGCTCTATCCATCAGCTCGAACGAGAAAAAGAACTCGAACGCCTACTGCGCCCGCTCAGCCCGAGAGAAAACGCTGTGATTCGCATGCGCTTCGGCCTCGGTCGCGACAAGATGATGACCTTGGTCGAGGTCGGCGAACAGTTGGACTTAAGCCAGGAACGGGTTCGCCAGATCGAGGCTCACGCACTTCGCAAACTACAGACGCCAGCCACACGAGAAGTGCTGATGTCGATTCAGTAAGAGTCAATGCATTGGTCGACAAGCCCTCGCTGCTGATGATTACATCACGGTTCCTATTGGGCCACTGTACCACTGACGTGCGTCCTGCTTGGCAGTTAGGGAAGGTCTGATTTATTCCGCGTTGGTGATGTGCTATGAGGAATGCTGCACTGACTGGGAGACCTGCGCATGCACCAACAGACCTTGGCCGAAGTCCCCTTCGAACAGTATCGCAAGACCACTCGCCGCGAGCAGTTTCTCAGCGAAATGAACCGCGTGGTGCCCTGGG
>CAKKRK010000127.1 GCA_919902665.1 Nitrospiraceae bacterium | reverse complement strand
CCGTAACCATGCGGCCCCCAGCCTACCAGATGGTTACGAAACGCCCTAATTACCTTACCTCGTGTCGCTGCCAAAATAATAACTGAGACGCGAAGGCACTGCGTGTTCTAGCGGCCTATCTCGTGGGTTCTCATCCCGAACCCTGAAAAATCTGCTGGATTCTCCGTGAAATACATGAGGGTGTCAATTTGATCCGTTTCGAGTAGCTTATCTGCCCGACCGCCCATCACCCTATCCGCCCGCAACTTATATTGCCTCGCATGCTAATGACGATGGCTCACCTGTGGAGATTCAAAGGCACCAAGAGTCTTTAATCCCAACGTCAATCACGAGCTGGTCATGGACGGCTGGATACTGGTGGTATCGGGGTTGTTCACGCAAGCTGAGGAAAGCTAAATCATGAATTCAGTTGCTGCATCCGTTTGATCGAGCAATAGAGCGCATAGCCTTGGGCCACCATCCCGGTCACGAGTAACCCCAGTGCGGTCTGAAGCCAATGTGAAGCAGGATGATCGAGTCCGTACATGCCGATGACGAACCCGAGGGCGATGGCGATGATTCCGACGGATCGGGCAATGACACCCCTTAGCCACCAATTATCTGTTGAGGAAGTCTTGAGAGCTATCATTTCTTCAGTCTACATACTTACAGACAGAGAGTCCAATTGCACTTATCTATCTAGGTACGTTTGGCTCTTTAGAGTGGGACGTCCACGAGCTCAACTTGGCAGTTGAAGAGAAAATTGACTGCTCAATGGAGGCTCGTCAGAATCCGGCAGAGTGGTTGATACGCATCTGATCGCACAGATCCACCTGTCTTCTCACGAGGCGAAGCCGAACGAGCCATCAAGGCCGGTTGGGTTCGATGACCCGGAACCGGACTTCATCGACATAGGAATAGGCAGAGGTCTGTTCTCCGGCAAAGAGGCCGCAACGGTAATACCCAGGTGTCCAGCTGGATTTCGGAGGGGTCAGCAGGAAATACCCTGATCGATCGTTCGTCGTTGTCATGACGCGATCTTGGACTGTCGTCTGTGGATCTTCAGCCATGTCAGATGTTTCCAGTCCACATCGTGCAGTCAGTGGGACGGCATCAAACGAATCCGATACCAGTCTGAAGACCAAGTAGATTTCGGATTGTGTGGTGGGAAATGTATCGCCCGGGTACAGCGGGATGAACTCGTGAGCGCCAGTCGGAGAGTCGTCCCGCACGACTTTGGTTGCCGGAATAACAAATCGAAACCAACTGAAATCCGCATCCCGACCCACGATTGCCGATCCGGTCTCAAGCGTCTTCTGTGGCTTCAGGCTTTCAACAGCCTTCGCATACAGAGCTTCCTCCGACGGTACGGATGTAGCGTCGCCTGATTGCTTCTCCACTTTCGCCTCTTCCTCTTTCAGCTTCACCAGTTCAGGAACATGGGGCCGTACCTTTTCAAGCCAACGAGCGATCTTCTCTTTTGCCAGGACACGGGTACCGGCTGGGAAAGGGACATCCTTATTGGCTTGTTCAAATTCGACGGCCGCGTCATACAGCATCTGGAAGTGAACAAAGGCGTCTTCCCACCGCTCCAACTCCACATAACACTGCCCCATCCGATAGGTCGTATCCGCGAAGTCCTCCTCACTCGGATTCAGATTCGACAGATTCCCGAACACAGCAAGCGCTTCCCTACACTGACCCAACTGCATCAGCGTCAGACCCAGCTGATGGGTAGAGATCGGATCGTCCGGATTGAGCGCCAGCAACCTGCGATAGACCGGCTCGGCTTCCTGAAAGCGACCGGCTTCAAACAGCTTCCAGGCCTCCGATCGAAGGGCAGCCCATTCTTTCAGTTGAGTTGCAGTGGCAGCAGGAGTCAGCGCCGGCTGAAAGCGTCGGCCCCGTTCCATCGACTCATGTAGTTGTGCCAATTGATTCTTGGCTGGCAGCTCAAGTGGTGAGCCGGATGGAACACGCTGTAACACATGGCGCAAGTCGGCATCCGCCCCTTGATAATCCAACACGTCAAAGCGGGCACGGGCCAAAGCCAGCTGCCAGCTGAGCAGATCCGGCATAAGTTGGACCGCCTGCTTGTACGATTCCAGCGATTCCTCCAACCGATCGAGCTTTCGCAGTTCTTGCGCCAGTCGCCAGTGAATGAGCGGATTCTTCGCATCAATCCGGGCAATGTTGTGCAGTTCTACAATCGCCTTCTCTTCCAGCCCCCACCGGACCAGCAGCCCCCACTTCGCCCAGCGAACATCCAGCGCAGCGGGTTGCGCGGCGAGCACTCGGTCATAGACCTGAACAGCCTCTTGAGGAATGCGAAACGTAGAGAGGATGTCACCACGTACTTTGTTGAGAATGACCGCTTCCGGATGAACGCCCAGACCGTGATCAAGAATCTCCAGTGCCGTCGTGACCTCCCCACGGTCCCATGCGGCTTTGGCATACTCAACTACTTCATCTGCCAGCGGTCTTGCCCCATCCTCTGCAGCGGCACAAGGATTGGCCATCAGAGCCAAGGTGAATGCGATCATCACAAGCACTACGCCGGCACGAGATCGTGGCCGATCGACAGAGTCTTGCCTAGCAGATGGCGCAATCATGTTTCGGTTTTGAACCCCACTGCACTTGAAACCAACTATACCAAGAAGGAGGAAGAATATATCAGGCAGAGCTCCGGCAAAATGGCCTCACACAAATCACTCCTACTGTTTCATTCCCTTTCTTGACCTGCCCTCATGATCCCGCTACTCTGGCCTTAGCCGAACCCTTCGAAGGGAATTCTACTGGAGATGAAGCGTGATTCTGGTCACTGGTGGTGCCGGATATATTGGTTCTCACACCTGTGTTGAGCTGCTCCAGGCGGGACACGAGATTACCGTCTTCGATAATTTCTGCAATAGCCATCCCGAATCAGTAGAGCGTGTACAGCGCATTACGGGGAAACGGCTATGTGTCATCCGCGGCGACATCCGCGACCGAGCGGCGCTGATCACGGCGCTGCGAGAATGCGACGCGCAATCGGTGATTCACTTTGCCGGCCTGAAGGCGGTCGGGGAATCAGTGCAGAAACCCCTAGCCTACTATGACAACAATGTCGTCGGTTCTTTGCGTTTATTGGAGGCAATGGAAATCTGTGGGGTCAAGACGCTGGTGTTCAGTTCCTCCGCTACGGTGTACGGCGATCCGCAACGGCTTCCGTTGACAGAAGATCATCCCCTCTCCGCCACCAATCCCTACGGACACACGAAACTGATGGTGGAACAGATGCTGCGAGATCTGCAGCGAAGCGACACTTCATGGCGAATCGGGATTCTCCGCTACTTCAACCCGGTCGGCGCGCATGTGAGTGGATTGATCGGCGAAGATCCGCAGGGCACTCCGAACAATCTCATGCCCTTCGTGGCGCAGGTGGCAGTCGGCCTCCGCCCGCATCTGAATGTGTTCGGGGATAACTACACAACCCCGGACGGCACCGGTGTGCGCGACTACATTCATGTCGTGGATCTGGCGAAAGGACATCTCAAAGCGTTGGACGCGCTTGGACGATCAACACCACAGGAAGAATGCCTCACGGTCAATCTCGGAACCGGGACCGGCTACAGCGTGCTGGAGATGGTGCGGGCCTTCGAACAGGCCAGCGGCAAGCGGGTGACGTACAAAGTTGCGCCTCGTCGGCCCGGCGACATTGCAGCCTGTTATGCTGATCCCAGTAAGGCAGCTGCCCTTCTCGGCTGGCGGACTGAGCGAAGCCTCGCCGACATGTGCGCCGATACTTGGCGGTGGCAGAACCTCAATCCTCAGGGATACAATCCCCCCCGCCCAGCAACCTAAGCCATGCCTACAGTACTCTGCCGCAGCGCGCGGGTGTCGTGATACACTGCCCTTCAGATGTTCGACGTCATTCTCTACCAACCGGAAATCCCCCCGAATACCGGCAATATTATCCGCCTCTGCGCCAATACCGGTGTCCGGCTTCACCTGGTGAAACCGCTTGGCTTTTCCATGGATGATAAACAATTGGTGCGGGCCGGGTTGGACTATCATGAGTTCGCCACGATCAGCACCTACGACGACTGGGCCGATTGTGCGGAGTGCTTCAAGGATCGCCGCCTGCTCGCTGTCTCCACAAGGGGAACCAGGCGCTATGACCAGGTCGGCTACACCAAAGACAACGTGTTTTTATTCGGCCCGGAAACACGCGGGCTCCCCTCCACACTCCTTGAATCGTTTCCAGTGGACCAGCGCATCCGTGTGCCGATGCGCCCAGAGAGCCGCAGCCTCAATCTCTCGAATGCTGTCGCGATCGTGGTGTATGAAGCTTGGCGGCAGATTAGTTTTGAGCACGGGCTCTGACATTCCTTCTTTGCGAAAAAGGAGGCTTCATGGCCTCGGCATTCTCTCACGCATTCGTCGCCCTCGCACTCGGCAAGGCCCCTCGACATCCTCTCTTCACCTGGCCGGTCTTGTTCCTGGGCATGGCCTGCTCAATTGGTCCGGATCTGGATGTCATCGGCTTTTCCTTCGGGATTCAATACGGTGATCTGTGGGGTCATCGTGGCATGACCCATTCACTCTTCTTCGCCAGCCTCCTAAGTGCCCTTCTCACGAGTATCTGGCACCAACAGAAATCGACGGCAGCACAGGTGCGCCTCTTTTTCTATCTATTCTTCTGCACCGTATCACATGGTCTGCTCGATGCACTGACCGACGGTGGGCTCGGGGTGGCGTTTTTCTCCCCGTTCGATACAAGCCGGTACTTTTTCACCTTTCGACCGGTCGCCGTCTCTCCGATCGGCATTAACGCATTTTTTAGCGAGCATGCTTTCCACGTGCTTGCCAGCGAGATGCAATGGATCTGGCTCCCAACCATGGCCGGGCTCTTGATTGCTCGCATGCTACAATATGCGTGGTCAGCTCAACGGATGGTAAAGCCAGCGCCGAAAGATTGATCGGCATCTTGGAGGAATTGAAAGGCGATGGCACAAATGTACCGTTCAGAATGATGGGCTGGCTGCGGTGCTCATTAAGGATGGAATTCTGCCCACCCTATCTTCACCCATTTCCCACACATCTACCAGCTCGACAGGCGAATACGGCTGCTATCCGAGATATCGACCATATAGGAAGGCAACAAACTGCTTTGCCCCGCGCATTCTACTCTTGACGTTTTCTTCCGTAACACCACCTTGTCGCAATTGCTTTTCAAACCTGATTAACGCATCCTTCAATTCTCTTCTTAATTCTTTCTCGATGACTCGGTCCAACACGCTTGGCATAATCTTCCTCCTCGATTAATTCCCTCGGATTCACTCCGACCAGGACACTGACATGAAGGGTGTGACGTACGGACACCAGATCGGAAATTCTACAGAACTCGTCAGAGACAAACCAGTTCTTAAACCAGGGAGCACCAGCTCAACAAAAGACTCCTCCTTTATGCAGGGCTAGAGCCGCCTGACATGGAATAACGTGAGCCCAATTTTCACTCTGGCCTTGGGCAGGATCGTCTTATGCGCAAGAAACGTTGGAAGTGATGCAACTGATTCCTCCCAATGTACCAGCAACCGCGATGGTTCTTGCGTCAGCAGCTCCCCTAGGTGAACCGGGCCGACAACAAAGGCCTCACCACCTCGCCGTAACATGTGACTCAGTCTCGTCACAATCGTCTTCATGGTTATGGACGAATCAAACGAGTCATACGGCAACCACTGATAAATCAGGTCATACAGTTCGTGGCTTTCCGGAGACGCTTCACACGTATCAGCGGATTCCATTCGAATTCGTTGCAGCCAATCCCATCGGTGCACTTCGGCGCACTGGGTCCAGAGCTGCTGGGCCTGACGCTGCGCATAGGCAACGGAGCGAACATGCACGGTATAGTCACGTGGCCGGTCAAAGAGAACGCACGTGGCAATGACCGCATCCCCGTTAGCAATGAGCACACGTTCTGCCCGCGATCGCAACCTTCCAATCTCGCGATCCTGTTCGCCAAGATCGTCGAGATAGTCTGCCACGAAGGATTGGGCAGCGAGTTCGCCGATCTCTTGGTCGTCTTCTGGAAATAAAGGGACCGCCTCGAACGCTTCATCGGAGGAAACTCTCGGAACGCCATGCGCGAATACCGTACGCCAATCGACCGGACTGACCGGACATTCGTTGGGCGGCGATGTCTTCACTGGGAGATCAGGCTCCAATGGTAAGGTTAATTCCGTTTCACGATCTTTCAGAATCAACGAACGCCCTTCGACACGGAGGCTGCGATCCAGAGGGAGCACACGGCGCCCGATCGAACTGACGTAGGGAAGACCCACCGGATCTTCATCAAGGGTGGCCTTTTGAACAATCCCGTTTTTCACGGTTACACTCAGCCCCTGGCTTCCCTCAAGATACCGAACGGGAGGATGCTGGGCTGGAAGCCATTCAACACGATGAGACGTTGCAGGATTCATGAACGCTGTAAACGGATCCTCGGCACCTACTGGCCGAGGCGTAAAAAATGTGCTGAACAAGCGAAAGGCTGCCTCGGATGGATAGGTCGGAATACCACGATACCGTAAGGCCCTCGGAACAGAGTGTCCCTTGTTCTGATCGTCATACAACCCACGAATCAGCTCGAACACGGCAGAGCCCGTCCCCGGCAACAACGATTTGAACAGTTCGACCAC
>CAKKRK010000126.1 GCA_919902665.1 Nitrospiraceae bacterium | reverse complement strand
ATTTCCTCATTTTCCCACTTAGAGAGGTGTCTGTGAAATCGGGGGAAGGTCAGAGGGCGGTTTCAAGGTCCAAGTGCAACGGGTGAATGATGGCGCAGGTGCGCATAGACCTCCAGGGGCGTGGCAAAGTCCAAACATTTGCGGGGACGCGTATTCAACCGATGGGCAATGGCATTCAACTCACGCTGGGTATAGCCCGACAGGTCCGTGCCTTTGGGCAAATACTGACGCCGCAACCCGTTGGTGTTCTCATTGGTCCCGCGTTGCCACGGGCTGTAGGGATCGGCGAAGAAGACCTGGATCGCAAGGCGCTCGGTCAGGCGTTCATGCTCGGCCATCTCTTTCCCGCGATCATAGGTCAGCGTTTTGCGCAACAGCGCCGGTACGTGCCGAAGTTTCTTCGTGAATCCCTCGCGGGCACTCCTCGCATCTGTTCCCTCCATCCTAGCCAGAATGACCAAGCGGGTTGTTTGCTATACCAGAGTCCCGACGGCCTCGCTATTGCGTGCTCCCTCCTTAATCAAGTCGTCTTTCCAGTGGCCCGGCACGATGCGAGTCGCCACGTCGGTCGGGTGTTCGGCAATCGGCGTCATATTGGGGATCTGGCCACGTCGATCCGTGCCGCGCGCTCGAGGCCGACGCGCTTTGCGCGCCTGACGCAGCGACGCCAGCAGTGCGCTCCGCAGCGTACCACGTGGCAACACATACAGCGCCGCATAGATGGTTTCTGCCGAGAGGTGCTTCTTCATGTCGCCAGGATACGCGCGTCGGAGGCGGCCAGCAATCTGCTCCGGCGAGCAGCCCTCAGCCAGGTGGTTCTGCACGTACTGTCACAGCCAAGGATCCAAGAGTTTCCGCCGGCGCTGCGGCTGACAGGCTCGACCGGCTCCGTGTCACATTGCGAGCCACTTCGCGACTCACCGTGCTGGGCGACCGACCCAAGCACCGCGCCAGCTCCCGCAGCGCATGGCCCTGGGCCAGCCCCAGACTGACGGTCTCACGTTCTTCGGCACTCATGTGTCTATAGGATCTCATGGGCATGGCAACACCGTAGTCCATCCGGGCTTAAAGTGTTGCACTTGGAGTTAGAACTCAAGAGGTGATTCGACGGGACCATCTCGACCACGGCCATAGTCTGGCAGAAATCGGCAATGCCGTGGGCTTACACTATGCGCCCATCAGCCGTCTTGCGAATCCCAGAGATCGTGATTGACCGGCACAACCAGGCTTGACCCTCTTTCTTAGTCTTCTTGTGTGTTCTAGGGATTCGTCTGGACCACGAGAATGGATTTGTGTGAAGGCTTGGGACCGGTCCACATGGTTATTCGCGATCCGGTCCTATTGAGCGAGGAGGCCCATCTCGATGCGCCCGACGGTCGACTGGTAGGTCTCGCAGATCATCGTGCGTCTTGCTGCGATTTTTTTTGGCCTTGTGGCGGCTTCCCCGACGATGTTGACGATCGGCTTGAAGGTTCTGTCGATCATGCCTGAGCTCCTGACCGTCGTGGCGCAGGTGTCGCTGATCTTGATGAACTTGTCCGGCATTGGCCGGGGTTCGCTCCTCCTGTCGAAGTTGTGGCCCGTCTCGACGAAGCACCTCTTTGTCCTGCCGGAGATCCTGACGGTCCGTCCGGTTATCCAGTGTGTTGCGAGGGAGGTCGCGGTGCTTATCACCCAACTCGCGATGATCTCCACGAAGATCCGGCTTATTTTGCGGCATCTCGCGCCATGGGTGTTGCGGTTCCGGGGCTCCCTTACTAAATTCCGTCTCGGGGAAGACGGCCTGGGCTGGGATCGATCCGCTAGTGAGCATTGTCATCGCCATACTCAGCTGCATGACTTTTCTGTACTTCATGATCGCTCCCTCTCCTTGGATCGTGACCTGCTTCTTGATGTGTTCCCGATCCTGGTAACTATAACAATTGCCTTCTGGCTTGCCGTGGTCGGTGACAGAGTCAGATGGATTGGGCAGTAAGGCCAATACAAAGTGCGGGAATTCTTATCTCAGGCGTTTGGTTGCTAGTAGAGTGGTGGAAATCAGCGCTTGGTCTGGGGAGGCATGTACTTGATCATCTCGTCGGCGAGTTCTTTCGCGATTTCCTTTAGACTCGGCTTAATGAACATATAGCTGTTTGAACGTTCATGGCGCGCTTTCCAGACCGTGGTACCGGTTGTGGCGTCGATCAGACGTAGGCTTAGCCCCACTCGCCCGACATTATCTCCTTCCTTTCGTACATATTCCCAGGAGTTGACGCGTACCACCAAGAAGGAGTCTACGCTGAGCGCCTTCCCGAGCTTGATGGCGGAATCCTTATCGGATTGGCCGGTCATCTCCAAACGGGAGAAGTAAAACACGAGCGAGTCGAACGCTTCTTTCGAGGCCTGGAAGATATCGGTCACGTTTTCGGGCGAGACGACCCGTTCGATATTTCCCTGTCGATTCAGGGCGACGGCCAAGACTTCTTGAATGTCTTCCCGAGCGCTGTCGTATTGGCTGGCCATCGGCGGCAATACCGCGATGGTCTGGGGTCGAAAGACCCTCGCGCCTGGGCCTTCCCATACTTCCTGTAAGCCACCGCAGCCTCCGAGCAGCGCGACGAGTGCCATCATGGATACGATGTGGACAGATGATCGAGACAGCATAGGCCTAGTATACCATTAGAATGTGAATGAAATAGAAGCGGAAACCAGGGCACCCTTTTCACGGAAGTCATACCCTCCTCCGGCATCGGCGCGAAAATTAAACCATCGGATGCCAAGCCCTGCCGTGGGGACAAAGGGAGTGGAGGCATCCTGCATGTTCTTAAAGGTACCGATTCTAAACGAGAGAAATTCCGACAAGATCGTCTGTTCGAGTCCTAAGCTCAGGAGCTGGCTCTTCACCCCCGGGACGAAGGTCTTGTTCGAGATTGCATCGACATCGGCCGACAACGTGAGAGAAGAGTATGGATTGATTGCGAAGCCGAATCGGACCTGTGGCTCCAGCTTTAACTCGCCTCCACCGGCAGCATCGAAGGTCGGCTTGTTAATGTCCTTGGCGACGACGGCAAATCTCGCCCACGAAGATGGACGATAGATCGCTCCCAGGTCAATGCCATAGGTCGTGGAGATGTTCGGCTTGCCGAAATGATCAGTCGTGCTGACACCGCTTCCACCAGTGAGGTCCGTAGAACCGTTGTATGCGGCGCCCTGGATGACTTTCGCGGTTATCCCGATTGCAAAGGTCTTGTCGGAAAAGGCGTAGGCATAGGAAAAGGCCAGCTGTCTGGCTTCGAGACCGCGCAGCGCCATCTGGCCCGCCACGGTGATGGGAGTCGCCGGCCCGCCCGGCTGGGAAGCTTGTACCGGGGTTGAAACGAACCCACCGCCGGTTGCCACGTCAGACACGTTGAATCCGAACGCATGTTCGCCAAGGTGCCCTTTCACATAGAGACCGGCCGATCCGTTGACTGAGACAGTGGCACCTGGTCGATTGATGCGGTCAGCGATACTCTGACCTCTCGCCAAATTGTCGGGCGAGGTATCGCTGGTCGTGAAGTTCTCCAGATCATGAAGCGCATCGCCCAGGCCGCGGCGATCGATCGCCAATCCTCCCCCCTGGACGCGGATATCAACCGTCTGGGTCATGGCTAAGCCGGCGGGGTTCCAGTAGGTAGCGAGGGCATTGGTCGTCACAGCGACTCCAGCGCCTCCCATCCCCATTGCGCGAGGGCCCACAATCACAAATTCGGCTGTCGAGCCGTAGGAAGGCCAGGCTGAGGCCAGCAGCAGAATGGCCATTCGGAGCCATGGCGAGCAGCGCATGTCAGATCCTCGAATCAATCAGCGGTCTTGCGAGTCTAGAGAAGGAATGATTGTTCGTCAAGAAATCACGGTCTGTTCACCCGTTAGGAAAACGCGCGGGTGAGGCGGTGCGAGAGATCACGAAACGATTTGTCCATCCCGCATATGAATAATGCGGTCAGATTGAGCGGAGAGTTTGTCGTTATGGGTCACGATCACGAACGTGGTTCCACGTGTTTTGTTCAAGCTGCGCATCAATCCAAATAATCCGTCCCCGCTGCGCGTGTCAAGGTTACCGGTTGGCTCATCGGCCAAGACCAAGTCAGGTTTTTGTATTAACGCACGTGCCATGGCGACACGTTGTTGCTCGCCGCCCGAGAGTTCTCCTGGCTTGTGATGCAGGCGGTCCCCTAATCCGACTTCCGTGAGGAGGGCTGTTGCGTCAGCCTTGACGGAAGCGGGTTCGCGACGTTGCACGAGGGCCGGCATGCAGGCATTTTCCAACGCGGTGAACTCGGCAAGGAGATGATGAAATTGAAACACGAACCCGATCCGCCGATTCCGGAACTCTGCTTGTTGAGGATCCGTCATTTGAAAGAGGTCCTGTCCATCAAATGTGACCGTCCCGCTGGTCGGTTTATCAAGGGTCCCGATAATGTGGAGCAACGTGCTCTTGCCGGCTCCTGAGGCTCCTACAATCGCCACCAGCTCGCCGCGCTGAATTTCAAGGTTCACCTCCTTGAGGACTGGCAGTTCATAGGACCCCATCGAGAAAGATTTATGGAGATTGGTGACTTTAATCATGTTCAGTGATGAGTGGTGAGGACTGAGGACTGAGGCTAGGAATATTACGATGGGAAGTACGACTCAGTCCTCGGCCTTCAATTCTCAGTCCTACGAATCTATTCATACCGCAACGCGGCAACTGGTTCCAGCTTCGCGGCCTGATTTGCAGGATAGACCGTCGCCAAAAAGCTGATCAGGATGGCGGAGCCGGCCACAAGGAGCACGTCTTCGGCCAGCACATGAACCGGAATGCTCGAGATGTAGTACACGCTTGGGTCGAACGTCCAAAACGTTTGAATCAGCCAGAGGAAGGCGTAGCCCAACGGAATGCCGATGCCGGTTCCCGCAAATCCAATAATCAATCCGTTCAGCATGAAAATGCGTCGGATACTGCGTTTTGTCGCACCCATGGCTTTGAGGATGGCGATTTCTTTCTGCTTCTCCGTCACGATCATCGTCAAGGTGCTGACGATGTTGAAGGAGGCCACGATCGTGATCAAGACAAGCAGGAGAAACATCATCGTTTTCTCCAGCTTCAGGGCTGAGAAGAGATTGCGATTCATCTGCATCCAATCTCTGGCTCCATGGCTGAATCCAAGCTCCTGTTCGATCGTGTGGGCGATCTCTCCGGCGCGAAACACATTCGTGACCTTGACTTCGATTCCGCTCACGCTCGAGCCCAGGTTGAAAAATTTCTGTGCCTCGCTGAGTTCGATATAGGCAAACGAGGAATCGTATTCAAACATGCCTGAATGGAATAGGGCGACCACAGCGAACGTGCGGATTTTTGGTACCATCCCCATCGCGCTGATTGGGCCGACGGGAGAGACCACATTGACCGTATCGCCGACAAACACTCCCAGTCTGAGCGCCAGCTCTTTGCCGAGAATGATGCCAGGTTTTTCAACGGGGCGTAGATCGCCTTGAGGGTCGTCGGCCGGGGCCTGCATCACTTTCACCGGGGTGAGCAGGTCGAGCAGCTGCCCCGCTGTGATGTTCTTAGCGAGTTCAGTGACATTGGCTTCTCGTTTCGGGTCGATCCCGCGCAGGATAATCCCTTGTACCCCACTCTGCGCGGTAAGGAGCACTTGGCGGAACACAAATGGCGTGGCTGCGACGACGTCGGGGACCGTCTGGATCTTGTCGGTCAGACGGTCATAGTCGGTCATGTGCTCTTTCATTCGTTCTTGGACGATGATATGGGCCGTCGTCCCGAGAATCTTGCTCTGAATGTCTTCCCGGAAGCCGGTCATAATGCCCACTGTCCCGATCAGCGCCGCCACTCCCAGCGTAATCCCAGCCACAGACACGAAGGTATTCAGCGAGATGGTCCGATTACGACGCTTGGCGCGTAGGTAGCGGAGGCCGACGAAGATTTCATAGGGAAGGGTCACGAGGATTTCTCTGGTCTGAGCTGGGGGAAGAGGACGACGTCGCGGATGGATGCTTGATCGGTGAACAACATGATCAGTCGGTCGATCCCGATCCCTTCTCCGGCGGTCGGCGGCATACCGAATTCAAGGGCACGGAGGAAGTCTTCGTCGACGAGATGGGCCTCTTCATCGCCTGCCTCCCGTTGAGCCGCCTGGCCTTCAAACCGTTCACGTTGGTCCAGTGGATCGTTCAACTCGGAAAAGGCATTTGCAATTTCTCGCCCGGCAATATAGAGCTCGAATCGGTCTGTCAGGGATGGATCCGTATCCTTCCGCCTGGCGAGCGGAGAAATTTCGATCGGGTAGTCTGTGATAAAAGTGGGCTGTTGGAGGTTGGGCTCAACGGTTTCCTCAAAAATCTCGTTCACGATCGTAAACAACGAGGCCTTCGGATCCACCGGGACATTGAGCCGTTTGGCGGCCGCCAATGCCTGCTCTCGATCCTGGAGGACCGCTGGGGCCAGATTATTCACCTCTTGGATGGCTTGGTGGTACGACCACCGACGCCACGGAGGCGTGAGGACGATCTCGTGCCCTTGGTACGGAATGACTGTCTTGCCAAGAATCTGTTGAGCCAGACTTGAGACCAGTTCTTCAGTGAGTGTGATCAGATCGTGATAATCCGCGTAGGAGACATAGAACTCCAGCATCGTGAATTCAGGGTTGTGGATCGTCGAGATGCCTTCATTCCGGAAGTTGCGATTGATCTCGAACACGCGTGGAAATCCGCCGACGATCAGGCGCTTCAGATATAGCTCCGGTGCGATACGCAGGTAGAGATCGACGCCGAGCGCATTGTGGTGTGTCACGAAGGGTTTGGCCGCTGCTCCACCTGGAATGGGATGCATCATGGGCGTTTCGACCTCAAGAAACCCGCGCTCGATGAGAAAGGTTCTGATGCCGGCGATGATGCGGCTCCTGGTCGAAAAGATCTGATGAATCTGAGGATTGGCGATCAGATCGACATAGCGCTGCCGATACCGGGTTTCGACATCCGTTAAGCCGTGCCACTTTTCTGGGAGCGGGCGGAGCGCTTTACTGAGAAAGGTCAGGTGATGGACCTCGACCGTGAACTCATTCGTCTTGGTGCGGAACAATGTTCCCGTCACGCCGATCCAGTCGCCGAGATCGAGCTGCTCGACGACGGTGTAGGCTTGTTCGGAGAGAAGATCTTTTTTGAGGTACACCTGGAGGCGATCGGACCCGTCTTGCAGGACAGCAAATCCGGCCTTCCCGAACCGGCGTAGGGCGACGACTCGTCCCGCAAGTGTGCACGAGACCTTCTCCTGCTCTAACGTCTCCTTGGTCTTCTCACCATGCAGCATGAGTAATTGTCCGGCCCGATCCTTGACCTCAAAGCGACTGCCGTATGGAGCGACGCCGGCCTCTCGAAGGAGCTCGAGTTTCTTGATCCGCTGTTGCCGCTGTTCGTTCAGTTCGTCCATCTTACCCTTGAGCCATCCTGCTATAGGTCGTCGTCCAGTCCGCCGACCAGTGAGAGTTGATCACTTCCCTTCCCCAGTTTCTTCTTCAAAAATGCCTCGATGAACCCATCGAGGTCCCCGTCCATGACGGCTGAGACGTTACTGAGTTGATGACCTGTCCGGTGGTCTTTGACCATTTGATAGGGCTGGAACACGTACGACCGAATTTGGCTGCCCCATGCAATGTCCTTCTTCTCGCCAACGATGGCGTTGAACTCCGCTTCCTTTTTCTTCTGTTCCAATTCGAAGAGGCGCGCCTTTAAGATTTTCATCGCACCATTTCGATTTTGCAGCTGGGAGCGTTCGTTCTGGCATTGCACGACGATACCGGACGGCAAGTGCGTAATCCGGATGGCGGTTTCCACTTTATTGACATTCTGTCCTCCGGCACCGCCTGCCCGAAAGGTATCGATCCGGAGGTCCTTGTCTTCAATCTCGACGTCGATGTCCTCGCTCAGCTCAGGATAGACGAAGACGGACGCGAACGACGTATGCCGCCGCTTGTTAGAGTCAAACGGGGAAATGCGCACTAAGCGATGGACCCCAGCTTCCGCCTTCAGATATCCATAGGCATAGGAGCCCGTGATCGAGATCGTCACACTCTTGATACCCGCCTCGTCGCCGGGCAACAGGTCCAGTGTGTCCACCTTGAACTTCTTGTGTTCCGCCCATCGCACGTACATGCGAAGGAGCATCTGTGCCCAATCTTGGGATTCTGTGCCACCGGCACCGGGATGAATCGCGACGATGGCATTATTGGAGTCGAGCTCTCCTGACAGGAGAAGCTCGACACGCAGTGTGGCGAGTCGCGGCTCCAACTGATTTAGCTCATTCGTCAGCTCGGTCTCCAGAGCCGAGTCACCGCTTTCGTGGGCCAGCTCAAGCAGCGCATCCACATCACCCATTTTGGTCTCGATGTCGCGCCATTGCTGCAGCTCTCGCTCGATCGTTGCCTTTTTCCGGCTCACCGCGGCGGCGGCACGGGTATCGTTCCAGAAGTGAGGCTGGCCCATCTGTGCTTCAAGTTCTTGTAAGTCGGCTGTCATATGAGCGAAGTCAAAGATGCCCCCGTAGTTCAGCTACTTGTTCAGCAAGAGAGCGAACACGAACCGCCACGTCTTCTATCATGCCACGATCCTCCTTCTTCGGTCATGCCGGCGTGATAGCCGTCATGACTGGTTCTTTCGTGCGGAAATAGCTGAACAGACACAAAAGCGCGCAGATTATAACACAGGCGTGAGCAAACACATCGCCGTAATAGCTGTAAAACGTGCGGGCTTGTCTGGTCGGGATCATCGCGTACGATGCCTGCTCGATGAAGAGCGGTGTCGTCTCGATGATCTGTCCGAACGGATCGATGAACCCGGAAATCCCGGTGTTCGCCGCTCGTGCGAAGGCCAAATGATTCTCCACTGCGCGAAAGACAACCATGGCGAAGTGTTGGGCGGGGGCTGAGGACGGTCCAAACCAGCCGTCATTCGTGATCGTCACCAGAAACTCTGCGCCGTTTGCTGCGAACTGACGGACCAAATCCGGGAAGATGACTTCATAGCAGATCGCCACCCCAAACTTGACGGGTCGGGAACCGGACGAACGTTCCGTGTTCCATGATTTTGGGCTGAACGAAAGAGTCGTCGGTCCTGGCCCTGATTCAAAATCGCCGATGCCTTCGACGAGTTTATCGAGGAAGAACAGGAGTGATGATTTGAAGGGGATGTATTCTCCAAACGGGACGAGATGGTGTTTGTCATAACGGCCAAGGATCATGCCGTCTGTCCCCAGCAGATACGCGCTGTTCAGCAGGTAGGGGCGGCGATCAGGGTAAAATCTCAAGGCCGGGCTGCCGAGGAGGATCGGTGCCTGCGCACGTTCCGCCCACGCGATCAGTTGCAACTGATACTCTTTCTCCCGCTCCAAAATAAACGGTGTAGCTGCCTCGGGCCACACGACCAAGTCGGCACTGGTTCCCAGTTGGGCCGTGAGGCGGTCAAACGTCTGCATTGTTTCGTCACGGACGGACGCATCCCACTTTACCGCTTGATCGATGTTCGGTTGAACGACACCGACGGTAATGAAGGTTTTCGGATTTTGCCGATCTCTATCGCTCAGGACCGCCGAACTATAGAACCATGATAGCAGCATGCAGGCTGCCGCAGTCGTGAGGAGTTCCCACGGGAGCTTGGCCGGGTGACATCCACGGAAAAACGGCATGATCCACATGAACAGCTCGGCGAAGGCCACATTCACCAGGACAATGAGAAAGGAGATGCCATACACACCTGTGTGGTCTGCCACCTGAATCAGGTCTAGTTCGCGATATTGCGAATAGCCGAGGAGGCACCATGGAAGGCCGGAGAGCAGGTAGGTACGGAACAATTCGAGTGCAACCCAGAAGCAGGGTGCAAAGAAAATTCCATAGCGTGGGATGAGCTCGCGCAACCAGACGACGGCGAGGCTATAGAGTCCGACGTAGAGCCCGAGATAGCTGGTCAGCAGCAGCAAAATTGCGTAACTGACAGGTTCGGGAACTTTGCCATAAGTCGTCATGGCGGTGACGACCCAGGCCATGATGCCGGTGAATCCGACGAGACCGCTTAGCCAGCCGATCCAAAAGGCTCGCCGTCTGGAACATTGGTCGAGTGCGAGATGGAGGGGAATCAGGACGATCCAGGCCAGTAATCCCAGATCAAACTTTGGAAAACAGAAAGGCAAGAGCAGTCCGCTCGCGCAGGCAAAGAGGATCTGACGCGAACGAGCGTGGTCCATCGTGCCGTACCTTATCCAAAAGATTCGATGACTTGCAAGGGAATGCTCGAACTATCAGCGACTTGGGAAGGTCGCCACGTGCTTTTCCCCGATAGAAGAGGTATTCTAACTGATATGGAGCGCCGTCGGCATCGTCGAGTCCCTGTTCACGTGAAGAGCCTGCTTCAGGAGAACTCGCACGAGGTGGAGGGGGAGGCCGTCGATCTGTCACTCGGCGGCGCGCGGATTGAAAGCGCCCTTGTGGTTCAACCAGGAAGACAGATCGCCGTCAAGCTGATTGTTCCAGGAGATGACACATCGATCCTGATCGAGCACGCTCAGGTGCAATGGGCGGTCGATCGAACGTTTGGGGTTCGGTTTGTTGATTTACCGGAGCATGAGTTGGATGAATTGGAACAGTTGATCGATGAAAGCATTGCGCTTGATGAAGGGGAAAAGACATGAAATCCGTGAGGCCTGAGACAGAGACGCAGCCCGATGACTCTCGATTCTGGATCGGTGGCGAAGCGACCGTCGGGTCCCAAGCCCGCCGCCATATCCGTCGCCAAGCCGGGTCACCAACCTCTCTGCTCGGCGTCATCATCGGCCTCACCTTCCTCGGCGGCCTCGCCCTCGGCAGCTCATTCGGCCTACTCTGTCGAAATAAGAGCAAGTAGTGATTCCGTCTTCAGTTTGAGTTCTGCTCCCGTCTGATCACGCCAACTGAGCGGTGGTTCCTCCGTTGGCAAGCCTTAAAGTGTACCGCTGACACTGCTGCTATCACACTAGTGAATTGAGTATAAAATGAAGTCATGTCTTTCTTCATAGGCTCATCAGCCAAGGTGACTCAGTTTGTGGTGAAACTGATTTCGGTATTGTCACCACTTTTTGTTGGGATTTCTGTGATTGCGCTGACAGCACCAACTCAATTAGCACAATCTGAATCAGATCGAGGAACTTGGCGTACAGCGGCTCTGATGCCGACGAAGCGGACGGAGGTGGCGGCTGCGGCGGTAGACGGGAAAATCTACGTTGTCGGCGGGTTCGAAAAGCCCAGCTTTGGCAATATGATGAATTTCGCGATCACGCCGTCCGTTGAAATGTATGATCCAGTGACTGACCGATGGACCTCCAAAGCGCCGCTGCCTGTTGGCCTGCATCATGTCGGGATCGGCGTTGTCGATAGACGATTGTACGTCATCGGTGGATACACGAAGTCGGGCCTGAGTGTTTGGGACCCAGTGGCGACGGTGCATGCCTATGATCCGGCCACGGACCGCTGGACTGAACGAGCTTCGATGCCGACCGCTCGTGGTGCACTTTCTGTGACAGAGGATGAGGGAAAACTCTATGCGATCGGCGGCTACGATCGGAAGGCCAACACCTCGGCGGTCGAAGTGTATGATCCCGCGCGCAACGTCTGGACAATAGGTGCGTCTCTGCCGACCCCACGCGATCATCTTGCTACCGCGACAGTTCATGGGAAGGTTTACGCAATCGGCGGGCGTATCGATGGCGACTATTCTCGGAATCTTGCTGTTGTGGAACGGTATGATCCGCCCACTGATCGCTGGACGCGAGTCTCCAATCTCCCAACTGCGCGGAGCGGAATTACGACGGCAGTTGCTGAAGGAATAATCTATGTGATGGGCGGCGAAGGATCCGATGGCACATTCAATCAGAACGAAGCCTATGACCCGGTCGGAGACAGGTGGCACGGCATGGCGTCGTTGCCGACTGCACGTCATGGCCTTGGTTCAGCAGTCATACAAGGGCGCATTTATGTGATCAGTGGTGGACCGACTCCTGGCGGGTCCTTCAGCGATCTGAACGAAGTCTTTATCCCGCCGTCAGTAACTACTTCGAAGGCTGACTGACCGCTCAGTCTTTCCTCGCTGCAACTCGATCCACTTTCTGATGCACCCATCTGGCTGGGGCTGTGGTAGTCGAGACGAAGGCTTGCCCAAACCCAAGGACGAAGTGGGCATCGTCGAGTCGCAACTCCCAGAGAGAAAAATCACCAAAGCCAAACATCATATCAGCTTGGGGAAATCGTTCCAAATATCGCTTTCGGATCTCGCCATATGATGGTGCATCAGGCGAAAGCACTGCCGCCTCACCCTGAAGGTTCATGCGCCTCAAGGCCAGCGGGTTTTTGTCCGGGCCGTCCGGCTCAGCGATGAACAGCGCCACGTGGGGATCAGCGAGCAGATGTTGCGTATGCAGTGCCAGTCGGCTGAGGTGTAGATAGGCTCGTGTCCAGTCCGGCCCGAACACATAGGGCACGTGCGATCCAAACGGTCGTCCGTTCCTCAACGTCAGCAATACGGCGGTGCGAACATGGTCCACGAGGTCCGACCATGCGTCTTGAACGTTCTCACTGGTTAATGCGGTTGCCATAGGCGATCCCTGTCCAAGTGAGTGAAATGGATTGGGAGTTCCTCAAAACTCGTGAACAACTTACCATCCGTTTCAGGCAATCACCACATGGTGAGGTTTGACAAGCTGAATTTTCCATCCCCCTTGACTGACTTCACCATGAAGCCTATCGTAACCTTAGTGGGGGGAGTTAACGCCCCGAGGGAATATGGTTCATCAGGGGGTCGAGCGAGAGGACGGTGTGCAGGACCAGCTTGTACTGGGAAGCCTAAACTCCTCCCAAGATCTCCGCCGTACCTAATCGTCCTCGGTTAGGTGCGTGCTCCTCCCACCCTAAATGTTCGCTCCATCACCCTCCTCGATCTCCTAACCTCCTCTTTGATTTTGACCGAGCAGCAGTCGTTGCCGGTGTATCCAGGTACCAATAGGACCGCCTGCTATACTTTGGTCAATTGACGCATCGTTTGGGTACTGCAACGGTTCCACAACATGAAAGCCTTCATCCTCTGCTTCATGAGCTGTTCCCTCCAATGGCCGATTGTCGGATGGGCGGAACTCTATAAATGGACCGACGACCAAGGAAATTTTTATATTACCGATACGCCACCTCCCATGACCAAAAAAAAGTCCGCGACGTTTGCGGCGCCAGCTCCTCGATCCACTGTGCCGAAAAAGACGACAGTTCGCCCGACCCTGCCTGGGCATCTCCAAGCAGAGGTTGAGCCCGTACCCGGTCCAATAGCCCCTTCTCCTGCACGCGAAGAGGTTACTATACAACGGTCCATGGAGGGGTTGAGTCCGAGCCAGGCGGTGCTGACGAGTTCGTGGCACATCTTTGACAGTACCCTGATGAAGGCGAAGGCTCCCGTTCAGCAATGGAAGGATGAACAGGGCCTTGATCATTTTGTCGATGTCTTGCCGGCGACTCGGGGTAGCTCAGAAGCTGCTTCAAAGTTAGAAGATGGTTTTGTCTCACAGGCAACACGCAGGGCTAAGGAGCGGGCGACTAGTGTGTCTCGCTCGCGCCATCAATCGGGTGAATGAAACGAAGACCATGAATCGTTGGAAACCGTCTTGGAAGAGTGTGAAGACTCTACTGCTGGCTGTCTCCTTCCTTGCCACCGCATCAATCCAGGATGTGGCGGGCTCCCTTGCCAAAACTAGGACTGCATTCTCTGAGGATGGACGGCTGCTCGTGGTCCAAACGGATGAGCTGGTGATCTGGGATCTTGAGGCGAAGGCACTCGTCGCAAAGATTCCGAGTCTTCACTGTCAGCAGATTGCGTTGCTGAAGCAGGACGGGTGGCTGCTCTGTGTTGAGCACAGTGTCACGATCTACGATTGGAAGAACAGAGCCTCAGTGGCCACCATTCCACCGGAATCGCAGCAGCCCTATAGCCTGCTGGCCTATTCGAGTGAGACGGATCGGATGATTCTCCGTCACGGGAACGAGGCTGTGTCCGTCTGGCAGCTCGGGAAAAAGCTGGTGCCGCTCAAGCATATCGCGCTGGAGGTGAAGAGAGATGCCCCCTCGGTGGCCGCCTCGCCCGATACAAAGCTGTTGGCGATTGCGCAAGGCCACACCATTCATCTGTATCACCTCACCAGCACAACCATCCGTGATCTTGTCATTGAGGGAGGGAAACCACGTGATCTGCTCTTTGCACCCGACAGCTCTCGTTTGGCGGCGAGTGTGGGCAAGACGATTCTCCTGATCGACCCAGTGGAGGCGTCCATAGCTACCCGTGCCACGTTGGCGAGTGCTGAAGAGGCACAGGGCCCCCTCACTCCCGAGGCATTCTCGCGGGACGGGCATCGTTTGGTAGCAGCCAACGGGGAAGGGAGCTACGCGCTGTTTAATGCTGATACGGGCGACCTGGTCACCGTGACTGAGTTCACCTATGCAGCTCCAGGGCGCGAGATGCGCTCACCGACACAGCTTCGTGCCGTCGACATTGCTGCCGATGCCGATCTCGTGGTTGGGCAATCGGAGCATCTCCATACCTTGCAGATCTGGGATCTACACACTGGGACGATGTTGCCGGATCTGTGTGGAGAGGATTGCCGCAACATGGGCCCCCACGTGTCGTTACTCAAATGGTCACCGACTGGTTCGAAGATCGTAGTCAGGATGCAGGGAGGCCTCAACTCTGATGTGGATGGGAAGATCTCGGTCTGGGATGTTCCCTCACGTTCCCCGGAATTGGTGCTAGATCCAGGCCAACCGCAGGCCAAGGTATTAGCGAAACGATCGACCCCACCGACATTTATTACGACGACACCTGCTGTCCCGGCATTCGTCCATGCGCTGGCCTTGCGTGCAGTGGCGACTTCGCCCAGTGCAAATCTGCTTGTCTCGAGTGGCGACGATGGACTGCTGAAAATATGGGATCCAGGGCAGGGAACGCTCTTGCGTCAACTGGTACTGTCTGATCCGGCCAATGCGCTGGCGTTCAGCGCCGATGGTGCAATCCTGGCGGTGGGCACCATGGAAGGGGACGTACGCTTGTGGGAAACTAACACCTGGCGTGAATTCTCACCCTATTCAAGCAGGCAAGGTCGGATCAAGGCTCTGCAATTCCTTCCTGGCAATCGATTGCTCGTTGTTGCAGGGGAGCGTCCGAAAGTTCCGGTCGTGGACCTCGTCATCCGAACGGTCGCGAAAGAGCTTGTGCATACCAGTCTTTCTCCGGTCTGTGATGGGAACGGCTGTGCAAGAAAACGAGCCATGCAGGGAGAAGTTGTCGACAGTCTGAGCTTCTTGGACGGAAACTCGTTCCTTGTGACGATTTCGAAAACTGGTCGTGTCGTCTGGGACATGACGACCTGGCGCGAAGTTGAGAAGCCGGTCGGGGTTCCGGCAGTCTGGTCCGGGCTGGGATGGAAACAGTCCTTGGTCTGGACGACTACTCGATCCAGTGACCCAAACGCTTCGACCCTGGCCCTGTGGGATATCAAGCGCAACGGAGTTGTCGCCAGCTTGGATACTTTCACCAACCGGGACACGGAAATTGATCATGGGCCGCCCGTGATGTTGGGAACATCGATGGCCGTCGATCCATCGCATCGGTGGGCTGCCACCAGAGTTGGTGAACATGTGTCAGTGTGGGACCTCTCGGCGCAAACTAAACGAAAGACGTTCCATGTTAAAACCCCATATGATCTGCAGTGGACGAGTGACGGGAAATATTTGATCGTGGCCACCCTCGACCGAAAAATCCTGGTCTGGTCTGTAGAGACCATGGAACCAGCGCACTATCTCCGAGATCCCTCTGTGACCCGCTAGGGAGTTTTGTTCTGCACACAGGTCTGTTTTCGTTCTTGCCACGTACCATCTGATCCATTGTATCCGCGAATGTTTTGTGGTACCAAACAATGAATGGTTGTTTCATGAGAGGATGAATGGCACCAAAGAAAGAGTCCGCGTCAGATCCTGAATCGAAATCTTCCGCTCCTCGATCAAACCACGAACCAGCCGCAAAGACGAAAGCTGCCGCCAAGCCGGTGGAACGAGTCACTGCGGTTGAGATGGGGGCGCGTCAACGGGAAATCTCTGTCTCGGAATTTTTCACGAAGAACCGGCACCTGCTCGGCTTCGACAATCCACGCAAGGCGCTACTGACTTGCGTCAAGGAGGCGGTCGATAACGCACTCGATGCCTGTGAAGAGGCGGGAATTCTTCCGGATGTCACGGTCAAGCTAGAGGTGGTGTCGAACGGGGAGCCGGTGGCACCCAGCCAGGCGAGTCGATTTCGTATCACGGTGACGGACAATGGCCCCGGCATCGTGCGCCAGCAGATTCCTCGAATCTTCGCGAAGCTGCTCTACGGGTCAAAATTCCATCGCTTGCGAATGAGCCGTGGGCAACAAGGCATCGGTATTTCCGCCGCCGGGATGTACGGACAACTAACGACCGGCAAGCCGGTCAAAATTATTTCCCGAATTGGTCCGAGGGCTGCCGCGCATTTCTTCGAAGTCCAGATCGATACGAAGAAGAACGAGCCGTTGGTTCACGAGAATAAACAGATCGACTGGGAACAACCACGAGGCACGCAGGTTACGCTGGAAGTCGAAGGCAAGTACCAGAAGGGCCGCGCATCGGTCGATGAATGGCTGGAGCAGACCTCGATCGCCAATCCGCACGTCAGGCTGATCTATCACACGCCCGAAAAGGAAGCGAAGGAATATCCGCGCACGTATCACGAGCTGCCGCCGCAGCCGCGTGAGATTAAGCCTCATCCGTACGGCATCGAGTTCGGCATGTTGCTCAAGATGTTGCAGGACACGAAGAGCCACTCAGTTTCAGGCCTCCTCGCAACCGATTTTTGTCGAGTGTCTCCTCAGATGGCTGACGAGATTTGCAAGGCGGCGAAGGTCTCGCCTGAGGCCAAGCCTCGCGAGCTGAAGGGGCCGGTGGCGGAGACACTGTATAAGACGTTACAAGAAACCAAGATCATGGCGCCGCCGACCAACTGTATTTCTCCGATCGGTGAGAAGGCGATTCTTGCAGGGCTCTATAAACAGATCAAAGGTGAATTCTACACGGCGGTCAGTCGGCCACCGGCAGTCTATCGGGGCAACCCATTCATCATTGAGGCTGGCCTCGCATACGGGAACAGACCACAGGACCAAAATAGACCGCAGCAGCCGGCTATGCCGAAAGCCGAAGGGGAGCACGAGGAGGAAGATTCCGAGCTTGCCCGGGTGATTCGCTACGCGAATCGAGTGCCGCTTCTATATCAACAATCGGCCTGCTCCACGTTCAAGGCTGTCCTGGGTACGGGCTGGAAAAACTATGGTTTATCGCAGTCGCGTGGAGCCCTTCCGGGTGGACCGATGGTGATCTTTGTCCACATGGCGTCGGTCTGGGTGCCGTTTACGAGTGAATCCAAGGAAGCCATCGCAGACTACGATGAGATTCAAAAAGAAATCACCCTGGCCCTGCGTGAGTGCGGTAGGCGGTTAGGACTCTTTATTCGTCGGCGTGAACGGGCGGCCAGCGAATTTCGGCGACGGAATATTTTTGAGCTGTATATCGAGGAGGTCGTCGATGCGTGTAATCGGCTCAAGGGAGGCACGCTGCCGAAGGAAAAGTTGAAGGCACAGCTTCACAAGATTGCCGCGACGCGGACGGGTGGTCAGAAAACCGATCAGGCGCTGGGGAAGACTAGCACCGGTCCTGAAGGGTTACCGCATTCGATTATCGTCACGGCGGAGGGAATCGAAGGTGAGACCGAATTAGCTACTCAGGTTGAAGCGGATCAAGCAACGGTGGCGCCCACGGCAGAGTCGGACCTGCGTGATACCACACGGTCAGCTGACGAGCCGGCTCCAAAAGGGAAGTCTACCAAGGGGACGGGCGCGAAAACGCCGTCGAAGAAGATCACTGAGAAATCGGATCAGCTCGCGCTCCTTGCCGGACAGCTAACGGTTAAGAAGAAGTCAGGTGGAAAGTCTCTCAAGCCGGCGAAGAGCGCAGGACCGCGCAAATCTAAATAGGACATCATGACGGCCAAGACAAAGAAAACCACTGTGGTTGAGAAAAAACTGATCAGCCTGGCGGACATTGTGATTCATGCAGCTGATCGGGCGAAAGATCCGACGTTTCAAATCCCCATCCGTGCACTCTCGAATGTGTTCTTCAATGAAAAGAAGGGCCTCATCGAGATGGGAAGCAAAAAGCAGGAGCGGTCGTTTTTTAACGTCGGTATGGCGAAGAGGTTCATGCAGACGATGCTGGTGGCCGATGCCCTCTCCGAGTTGCAGCGCGCTGATCTCACCACCTCGCTTCGAGAGATCTACTACCGCACCAAACACACGATCAAAGATTCTCATGAGAATACCTTCGATGCACAGGACGAATCCGATCCGGTCATTGAAGATCTAGAGGTGTCCCTCGCGACGCTTCGAGAAGAGCTCCATGTCAGTGCAGAAAACAGAGGCAGTATCGTGGGGCCGGTGGTCTTCGGCGATGACGGCGATCGTGTCGATTGCTCGAAGCTAGGGAAAGGCGGGTACTCGGTCCCATCGATTGTTGAACCGGAGTATTTGGAGATCCGGCGATGTACGGCAGATTTCGTGCTGCTTGTCGAAAAGGGAACCCAGTGGAACCGGCTCTCGGAGGACAAGTTCTGGCGACGCTATAACTGTATTCTCCTGACTGGAAACGGTCAGCCTCCTCGGGGTGTGCGGCGGTTAGCCTGTCGGCTGCACGAGGAACATCGGCTGCCGGTCTATGTGCTGGTCGATAACGATCCCTGGGGGTACTACATCTATTCCGTCGTCAAACAGGGCTCGATCAATTTGGCCTTCGAGAGTGAACGGATGGCCATTCCCAAGGCCAAGTTCGTGGGCCTGTCGAGTGCTGATCCGGAGCGCTACGAACTGCCGCGCAATGTCGGAATCAAACTGAATGAGAAGGATATCGCACGTGCTAAGGAATTGTTAAACTATCAGTGGTTCCAAAAGCCAGCGTGGCAGGTGGAGATCAAGCGCATGCTCGCGAGTGGGCTGAAGTACGAACTCGACGCGCTGGCCAACAAGGATTTTCAATACCTGACGAAGAAATATCTGCCGAGGAAGCTCAAGGAAAAAGACTGGCTGGACTAACTGGCCTCCTACTCTGTGCCATCACTCAGCCACCAACAGTCCGCTTGCATGAATCGGCTATGAAGACCTTGCCTGCTTGGACTGCGCCACTTCGCGATTGGCAGGGCCGTGCGCTCTCGGCAGTCCGTACCCATCAGACCAAAGATTTTCTGGCGATGGCGACTCCTGCTGCGGGCAAGACACGTTTTGCCTTGCGCGTGGTGCATGAATATTTGGCGAAACAGGCTGCGGTCCGGGTGCTGGTCGTCTGCCCGACGAATCACCTCCGCACACAATGGTCGGATGCGGCGGGGAAGATCGGGTTGCAGCTTGATCCGGCGCTGACCAACGAACAAGCTGCTGAGGCGCCGGACTATCACGGCGCGGTGGTGACCTATCAGCAAGTCTGTCTGGCACCGGAGATCTTCCAGCGGGTCTGCCAGAGCAAGAAGACGCTGCTCATCTTTGACGAGTTGCATCACGCCGGCGATGGGAAGAACTGGGGGAAGGCGCTGCGCTCGGCGTTCGAGCCGGCGGTGTTCCGACTGATTCTGTCCGGTACGCCCTTTCGCTCGGACAACAATCCAATCCCGTTTATTCAATATGAACAAGGAGAAAGCCGGGCGAATTTCGCGTATGGGTACACCGACGCGATTCGGGATAGCGTCTGCCGACCTATTGTCTTTCCGAGCTACGAAGGCGAGCTGAGTTGGCTGTCGGAAGGCCGCGAGCATCATGCCACGTTTGAAGACGGGCTGAAGTTCAACCGCCAGCGGGAACGGTTGAAGACGGCGCTTCTGCAAGACACGTGGCTTGGGCCAGTGATCACCGACGCCCATGCGCAACTGACACGTCTTCGGAAGGAGGAGCAACCGGATGCCGGCGGATTGATCGTCTGCATGGATCAGGACCATGCGCGCTGGGTGGCCGACCTGGTCGCCCGTATCACTGGGACAAAGGCTGAAGTAGCCGTCTCAGACGATCCTGCTGCCTCGCGCACCATTGAGGAATTCGCTGGTCACAAAAAGCATCAGTGGCTGGTGGCCGTCAACATGGTGAGCGAAGGCGTAGATATTCCTCGGCTCCGTGTCGGCGTCTATGGGACGAACGTGATCACGGAAATGTATTTCCGGCAGGTGGTCGGCCGGTTCGTGCGGATGCAGGAAGGCCTGCCCAAACCGCAGCGGGCCTGGCTGTACTTGCCGAAAGATCCGGTCCTGGTGCACTACGCCAAGCAGATCAAGGCGGAGCGCGATCATGTCTTGGAAGACATCATGCCGGCCGGGCAACGAGACCTCTTCGGCCGTGTGACGGTTTCGACGAACGAATACATGCCGCTGATGGCCGTCGCCAGGATGGATAGCCTGATCGGCGAAGACGAGGCGAAAGGGGAGGGCGATGCGGCTATCATTGCCGAACCAGCCGTATCTCTCCACCAACAGAAGGAAGATCTGCGAGATCTCCACCGATTGTTGGTCACCAGTCTTGCGCGAACAAGTGGGATCGATCATCGAAGACTCAACGCAGAATTGATTGCCCGCACCGGGAGCCGCGTCGATCAGGCGACAGTCGAGCAGCTCAAGAAACGGATTCAACTATTAGAGCGGTGGAAGGAGCGGGGCTACGATGGCAAACGATAAGGCTTTTCCGTGGCAGTTTCTTTCTCGCGCAGGTGTTTGTCGAAGATGAATGGCCCAAAGGGGAGAAGGGAGGCCAGAAAGGCATAGAAGGAGAAGCGGTTATCCCATTGATGTGTAGTCCGGAGCGTAACCAACTGGGCGACATAGGCCAAGAACAAGATTCCGTGAATCGCTCCCACGACGGTTACTACCCTCGGCATCCCCATCAGATACTTCATCGGCATTGCTACGAATAGCAGCAGAAGAAAAGAACTCCCCTCGGCCAAGGCGGTCATTCTATATCTTCGAATTTGACTCATCTGTGTTGAATTTCTAGCCTAAGGAACCTGTTGCGATGTGGCTAGCCTGTGGCATTGTCATCAACTCTTGAACCAGTGTCAATGTGGCTTGTCACAATGAGATCTGTAGGGGTGGGAGTGGAGCGGAGAGTAATGAGTACGAAACAACAGACACCACGGCCGTTAGACCGTGGTGCTTCAGTCTATTTTGTTCCTCGGCTCAGTTCGGCGGCAGCATCCAATAACACCATCCGAGAATAAATGGGGTTGCCACATACATGGCCTTTTTCCCGAAGGCATCATTTACCCCATAGATGAGGATGCCACCGATGAAGACGAAGTAGATCAACCCAATCCCTCGATAGCTGGCACTATGTTCTGCCGCCAACGCGAGGGCTGGTGACCCAAAAATCAGTCCGGCTATGAGTGTGGCTAAGCGTTTCATCGCGGTCTCCTTCCAAGACAGATAAAATGATTGGGCTTCTTATCGACGCAGGGTAGAGATGTAGACACAAGAATGCCCTCGTGGTGATGGGAACCAGGAGGGCGTGGGGTTGTTCTGGAACGGGGTCTTATGAGGGCGTTAACGAGATCTAGCAGGGAGTCACAGAACACCTCTTTGTCTATATGGAATGAGGCATGCTGATCCTTCCTGCCCAGGAAGTCAAACCAGCGACTGTCTGCTCAATGTGCGAGATGTGAAAGGGAGAGATCTGAAGGAGAATCACGACCAGATGGGCAACACTCATCGATCAGGCTTTTGTTCGTGGCTGGTTGTTACAGAGCATGAGCGCACGACTGTCGGATGTGGTCAGGAGAGGCTGGGTGTTGAGGTCGCGCTGCAACAAACGACAACGGCATGACAAGACAGGATGAGATACCGACTTCAATGACACACTTATTTCTTATAGTTGATCCTTGATAAGGGATTAACGAGATTAGGCCCGCGTCGAATCGATTGACGGACGCGGTTCACGGGAGACACGGGCGACTTTTCGATGGCCACTTCGGTCGGACCGTTTCCAGAAGGAGCGGTTCCGATTTCGGCAAAGACGCCGCGATGGTCTGAGGGCCAGAGGGCGTCGCCGTTCGGGAGCCGACCGGGTTGGTCAAATGCTAGACGGCTTGAACGCACGACCGAGCTTCCATTGGTACTTCCATCAAACAGGAAAATGAAATCGACACGGCGATCGGCAGTGGGCCATTCGACTTGGATATTTTGCCAGACCGTTCCTCCGGGTACTCCCGGATTCGCGACCCGGAAGGCGTCGATGAATCCCGGCTCTTTCTGCCATTCGGTGAGGACTGGAGATTGCTCTCCGGTATTCAAGTCGCCCATCAAAAAGGCTCGCCCTGTTCCTCGATGTTCACGGAACAGTTCGCCAACTCGTTGGAGTTGGCATTCGTCGCCTTTCGACGTGTGGGCGGAAAAGACCTGGGTCGGCCCATCGGGAGCCTTAATCTCGGCTCGCAAGAGAATGCGTGGGTCCATGCGACGTGGGCACCGAGGTAAATCATAGACTTCCGAGCCGACGATAGGATAGCGGCTCAGGATGGCCGGTCCTTCTTTGAAGCCGATGGCTGAGGTGATTAGCCGATCCACAAAACCGATGCCGAAGATATGTTCGGTCGCAGGAGCGAACACCATCTGGTACCCGAGTGCCTCAGCGATTCGTTGCGGCACGTTGCCATGCTTTCGGCTGTCTGACGCTTCTTGAAGTGCGATGATGTCAGGTTGCAAACGCTTCAGTTCTTGAATGGTTATGTCGAGTCGCTCCTCGAGATGGGTGCCGCTCTCGAAGAATCCTGACCATGCTCCATCGTGCAGCAGGTTGTAGGTCAAGACTCGCAGTGGAGGCGAATCTCCTCGGCCTTCTTGAGCGTGCGTTACGGGACTGCAGAGCAGTAGGATGGCGGCCAGCCACGGGAGCGTATACGAGAAGCGGTTGACCATGGGTGATATACGTATCATACGCCTGTTTCCTCAATCTTTCCACAGTGAATACGTATTATGATGTGACTCGGCGATTGACGCTGCTCCTGGTCCCGTCCTTGCGCCGTCTTTTCAGCGGGTGCTAAGATCCGATCAACAGAATCATTTCGTACCTGTTTCAGAAACATCATGCCAAACATTACATTACTCGTGTCGCCCAGTTGTGGAGCCTGTCCATCGGCTAAAAGTCTGTGGAAGCAGTTGCGCGTGAAGTACAGCTTCTCCTATCGTGAAGTGGATATCACCACGAAAGACGGCCAGGAGCTGGCCGACCGTCATTCTGTTCGTGCCGTGCCGGCGACGATCATCGATGGGCGCCTGACGTTCGTCGGTGTTCCGAGTCGAGAAAGCGCGGAGAAGGCCATTCAGTTGAAGATCAAACAGCGAGAAGGGTAGGGAGCCATGGACGAATACGAGAACGAGCTCCCGGATCTTCCACTCATATCCAAGGGGCCTCCACCGGATTGTCCGATCTGCGCCGATCCAATGTCGTTTATTGACGGCGACTGGGCCTGCGTTGACTGCAACGGCGAGCTCTTGGGACCGGAGACCGGGTAGCGTACAATGACTCGCCATGTTGCAGGTCGTCACGGGTCGCTTTCATCCTACTCTTGAATCTGCTCTCGTCCATCGACTCACACGTGTCAAGGCGCCTGATCCGCTTGCGCCGATCGCGATCTTTGTTCCGTCCAAGCCACTCGCCGATCGCCTTCGCACCATTTTCGCCGTCGAACACCGGCTGTCGCTCTTCAACGTACATATCTTAACCTTCCACCAATTGGCCCTACGGCTGGCTGGGGACGTACAGGTCAACTACCCACTGCCGCGGGTCGTTGACGAGCTGTTCTTTGAACAACTCGTTCGTCACATTGTTCACAGTAAGCTCACCAGCCAGGCTCCGTTGCAACGAATCGGACAATCCTCTGGGACCTGGGGCGCACTCTGGGCGACCATTCGCGACTTGAAGGATGCCACGGTCGATGCTGCGCAAGCGCTGCAAGGTCTCCGTGAAGGCTATTTCGAGGATGACGATCGTGAGTGGCTCGGCGCGCTCCTGTCACTCTATGCAGCCGTGAAGGAAGCGGGCAGGACCCTCGGGGTTGGGACACAAGACGATCTGGCCGAGGCCCTCATCCCGCTCATTCCGACCGCTACGTTTCTCCAGCCGTTGAAGGCCGTGTTCTACTATGGGTTCTATGACCTGACGCAGGTACAGCTGTCCCTCTTTGAAGCGATCAGCCGTGCGAAGGACACGACCTTGTTTTTTCCGCTGGAGGATGACCCGGCGTTTGGGTTTGCTCGGCGCTTTTTTGATCGCCATATCCAGTCGCTGGTGATGTCGGACGATGCGCCGATCGGGCTGGAACAGGAATCCTCAACGGTGGCGCACGATCACGCCCAACTCACCATACGGAGCGTAATTGGCGCGGAAGAAGAATTGGCAGCAACCTGCCGAACCATTCTCGATCTGATCGAAACTAACGGGTATCGATTCGATGAAATCGGTGTCATCGCCCGGACGCTCGATCCCTATAGCCTCTATCTTCAGTCGAGTTTCGATCGCCATCGGATTCCCTTTCGTACGACGGCATCAAGGCCGTTGATTCAGGAACCGATCTGCAAGCTCGTGTTGCAGGTAGCCTCCCTGCCGTTGAACGATTTCTATCGCACGTCTGTTCTCGATGTCGTGACGTCTCCGCTCTATGTCACCGATGTATATGATGAGCTGTCGGCGTCGTATCGGCCAGAACAGTGGAAGATGCTCGTCCAAGCGCTGCACATTACGCGCGGGGTTGAGGCGTGGACACGGTTGGAACAGGTGAGCCAAGCTGCAGTGGTGATTGATGATGAGGAGAGCCTTGTTGATTCGCTGGCCATTGCGCCGGAGGTGATCGGCCTGTGTTGGCAGGTGGTCTCACAGCTCGTACAAGCCTGTTTGGCCCTGCCATCGCGAGGCACGATCGGTCAGATGGTCACAGCCTGTCGAGCACTCATTGAGCGGCACCTGCGTCGGCCAGATGCAGCCGTATCAACCACCGACACCGACGATCGTCCACTTGCTCGCCACGCGATGACATGGGATGTGATCGATCGTATCTGGACGACGCTCATGGAGTTGGAGCCGCTCAACGAGGAGATGACCTGGGCCGAATTTGTTGAACTATTGACCCATACCTTCGAGCGCACGACGATCCCTCTCCACGATGGTTCATCTCAGGGCGTGATGGTATACGACGTGATGGCTGCCCGCGGAGTGCCGTTCAAAGTCCTGTTTGTCCTCGGGCTGAACGAAAAAGTGTTTCCGCGCTATATTCGCGAAGATGCGTTTCTGCGTGATCGTCATCGGCGTGTGCTCGACGCCACGCTTGGATTTAAGATCGATGAGAAACTGACGGCCTATGGAGAAGAGACGTTGCTCTTCCGCCTCTGTTGTCAGACTGCCACTCAGCGACTCTACTTATCTTATCAACGGGCCGATGAATCTGGCCGCATGCTGGCCGCCTCTCCGTCTCTCGGCGACGCGCGCCGTTGGTTCGGCCAGAATGAGCCGCCGATTGATGTGGTGCCTCGTCGTCTGACTGATCGAGTCTCACAACAGCCAACGATTACACGATTCCTGCCGCCGGAAGAACTGACTCAGTGGTTGGCCATGAACGGGCAAGACCCGACCGATCTGGTACGGGCGTTCGGGCGTGATGCGGAGACGTTCCACCATGCAGCGATGGCGCTCGATCGAATCGAAGAAGACGGCGCGGCGCTCAATCTCTTCGATGGGATAACGGGGGCGGTGGAATCTCATTGGGTGCGGCTCATCGAACGGGGTCTCGCTCCGACGCCGCTCGAACGGTATGCACGCTGTCCGTTCCAATATTTTTCTGCAGATGTGTTGCGACTCGAGCCGAGCCGGGTTGCGATGTCGCAGGAGCCAGATGCGGCGCTGGTTGGGACGCTCTGCCACGCAGCATTGCGTTATTGCTATGAACAGCTCGTGCAGGTTGGGTGGCCAACTCGACAAGTAGCGGACGACATGATGGACCAGAAGATCCGTCAGTCGGTGGAACAGGCGGCGGCAGATCTGGAGTCACAACATCGAGCAGGCCACTATCTACTGTGGGAGTTGGCCAAAGAACAGATCGTGGCGCTGGTGATCGCGGCAGTGAAGGCGGACGAGGAGGAACAGGCCGAGCATCCGTACCAGCCTATTGCATTTGAAGTGGACGGTGAGGGGACGATTCCCGGTGTCCTCGACGAGGGATTGTTGAAGATCCGTGGTCGCATTGATCGTCTCGATCAGAACCGGTCCTCCGGCACGATGCGCGTAGTCGATTACAAGTTCAAAGTCGGCGCAGCGATGAAACCGGAAGACCGGAACTTGGCCCAGTCGGCGGTCCGTGGGTATCGGCTGCAGCCACCGCTCTATAGCGGTCTCACTGTTCCTGGTCAGCCTACTCCGAGCCAGGTGCAGTTCCTGTTTCTCGCTCCTCAGTGGTCACCGGCGATCAGCCGTTCAAGCTTTGAGACGATGTCGTGGTCCTCCGATACCGGGGTACTGATCCAGAACACACTGAGAATGCTCGTGGATGGCATCCGTACCGGACGCTTTTTCATTCTTCCAGACGGCTATTGCGATAGTTGTGACTTTCGTGTGGCTTGTCGGCGAGAGCATGCGCCGACGTGGTGGAGGGCTTATCGTGCGGACGAGCCGAAAACGTTGAAGATGCTTCGTACACAGAAAATTGCCGATGAGTAACGATCTTCTGATACCGGATCGTATGGCGCGCGAGTTGGCCGAGACGACATTCGATCGCAATGTCGTTGTTGTGGCCGGGGCCGGGACAGGCAAGACGACGTTGCTCGTGAATCGCCTCGTGTATCTGCTGATGAAGGAACCCGCTCCGGTCTTGATCACGCAGGTCATCGCCTTAACCTTCACCAACAAGGCTGCGACCGAAATGAAAGTCCGACTGCGCGAGCGACTCGTTGTGCTGGCTCGCCCAGAGGCTGACCCGGTGCGAGCAGGTGACGGAGGGGCTGTCTCGCGGGAAGATCTGCGAGATCGCTATGGACTCAGCACTGATGCAATTGCCACGCGTGCTCAGGGCGCACTCAACGATCTTGAAAAGGCCCAGATTGGCACCCTTCATAGTTTCGCCGGACACCTATTGCGACTCCACCCGCTAGAGAGCGGAGTTGATCCTGATTTCAAGGAAGACGACGGCTTACGGTTTGAAGAGCAATTCACTGCAGCGTGGGATTGCTGGCTCGACCAGGAATTGAGCCGAGCTGGACAACAACATCGCCTCTGGCGATCGGTCTTGTCATCGACCACTCTTGACACGGTCAGAACGTTGGCCCGGTCCTTGTGCAGCGAATTGATCGACCTCGGTACTCTGCAACAACAACTCGCATCGACAGCAGTGCCACCAGTTGTCTTGAGTTGGATACAACATATGGGAGACCGGGCGGAGCAACTTTTGAAGACATACGATCGACCAAAGCGCCGGAAGGTTGAGCAGATGCTCGCCGCGACGGCGTCGTTGATGCGCCTCATGGCAGACAATGGGTTACCAGGCCGGCAAGGCCTGGCGATGGAAGAGCGAGAATGGTTCAGCAAGGATCTCGGGAGCGCTGTGGGGGGATGGGAGAAAGGTGATTTCAAAGAGGCGGCCGCGCTCATCCAGGCGGCGCAACAGCTCCTGGCGATCGACCATGCGTTCTTGAACGATCTCGTGACTCTGCTCATACCGCTCGTGCGGAACATTCGTGAGACCTTTGCTCGGCAGGGCTGGATTTCGTTTGATGGGTTGCTGGCACGGGCACGGACACTACTCCTTCATCATCCGTTGATCCGTGAACGGATTAAACGGGACTATCGAGCTGTGTTGGTCGATGAGTTTCAGGACACAGACCCGGTGCAGTACGAGATCATCCTTGCGGTCTCGGAGCGGCAGGGGAGCCAGGCGGCTCACTGGCATGAGATGACGCTCGAACCGGGGAAACTCTTCATTGTGGGAGACCCCAAACAGTCGATCTATGCCTTTCGGCGAGCCGATATCGAAGCCTTCGACCGCGTCGTAGAAAAGGTCACGGTGGACGGTGGAGTGGCCCAGACGTTGACCACAAACTTCCGGAGTGATGTGGCCGTGTTAGAGCCGGTGAATGAGGTCTTCGATCGGTTGTTCGAACGACAGCCGCTGGTTCAGCCAGCGAATGTTCGATTGGAGGTGCGACCCCAACGGCGTCAGGCGTCAATCGAACCGGGCGTTCGTCTCAGCGTGACCAGACCGGATGGTGAAGCAGAGACATTCGATGCAGCAGGGGCGACGAGAGCCGAGAGTGAAGTGCTGGCTCGTTGGTTGAACGACGAGGTTCTGAGTCGCCCTTCCGTGAAGCCGGGACACATCGCGTTGCTCTTCAGGAAGCTGACGCAGGCTGATACCTACCTCGATGCCTTGCGCCGGCACGATATTCCCTACGTCATCGAGGGGGAAAAGCATTTCTATCGTCGTCAGGAGGTGATTGACCTCGTGAATTTGCTGCGGGTTTTAGATCATCCTCATGACGAAATCGCGTTAGCCGGTCTCCTGCGCTCACCACTTGGGGGGCTGACGGATCGGGAGCTCTATGAACTCAAGCAGGCAGGGTATTTCAATTATCTCCAGGCCGTGAGTCTCGGGTCGTGGTCCCATGCCAGCGCGGCTGCTGTTCAGCGGCTGTACGAACATCTGGCATGGCTCCACCGGGCTATTGCCATGCTGCCATTGGCTGAGGCCATCGCGCTGATGTTTGACCGATTGCCGATCCTGGATCTGGCGGCTGCATCACTCCATGGCGAACAGGCAGTGGCCAACCTCCTGAAAGTCAAACAGACGGCTGCGTCATTGGCCGATCGACCTCACATGACCTTGAGCGGATTTGTGGAGCTTATGATTGCCCGCCTTGATGAACAACCGGACGAATCGGAGAGTCCTCTCGCCGAGGAGTCGCTCGAAGCCGTGCACGTGTTAACGATTCATAAGGCCAAGGGGTTGGAATTCCCCATTGTTGTGCTGCCAGGCCTTCACCAAGGGAGTGGGCGGGAGCGAAGCGTACCACAGGTCTCCTATGATTGGTCGAGTGGCATCTATGGCCTCTCTCTCGACCGTCATCGGTCTCTCGGTTCGTTGCTGGTCCAGCACAAACTGCGGCTGCGAGAAGAAGCGGAACGGCGACGCGTGCTCTATGTGGGAATGACGAGGGCCAAAGAGTTGTTGTTGTTGTCAGGAGGGATCACTGGCCGCTCAATCGGTGAAACGGTCTTTGACCTGCTGCAGAGTATTGGGACGGGGGAGATCGGAACCGCCTCGACGGAGGCTCTGAAGATCGGCGCCAGCGCGATTCCCCATCGAGTGATCAAGGCACCGGAACGAAAGCGGCCACGCCGACGGTCGGATAGAGCAGCGAGTGCAGTAGTGATTGATCCATATGAGGTTGCTGAACGGTGGAAGATCAGAACGACTCGCTGGACAGAGGTTTGTGAGACTCCCCATCATCTGACGCCGACAACGCTGGGTAAACGATTTGCGCGGGTTGTGCGTGAGACGACTCCGGCTCGACAGGATGTGGGGGTTGGACGATTAGCTGGTGTGGTGGCGCATCGCTTACTCGAGGGTTGGGACTTTTCACAGCACCCTTCTGGGTTATGTGCTCAGGTAGGATTAACCGTACAGGCAACCCTTGGGCCGGACGACCAGCCTCATGCTGAAGCAATCACTGATTCCGTGAACGATCTTCTTGCGACGTTCGGTCGATCGGAAGCCTATGAACGTCTCCGGTCGTCCCAAATCCTTGGCCGAGAAATCCCTTTCGTCATACCGTGGGGTGACAGGCAGGTCATGGAAGGGGTGATCGACCTCCTCTACCGGCTGGATGGAGAGCTGTGGGTCGCCGACTATAAGACGGATGCGATATCAGCCGATCAGGCAGCCGTGCGGGCTGAGCAGTACAGAACACAGAGTGAAGTCTATAAGTCTGCGATCAGGCAGAGCCTCGGGTGCGACTCAGTTCGGTTTCACTGTCTGTTTCTTCGATGTGCAACGGCAGTAGAATTGTAAGGGTAGGGACAATGGAAATGGCCAGGTGTGACCATGTCTCATTTGAGGATTTTGAAAAGCTGGTTCAGCAGGCGATCGCGGACCTACCTCTTCCCTACGCTACGCTCATGGAATCTATTGCTGTGGTTGTAGAAGAAGAGCCGCCGCAAGACGTGCGTGAAGATCTTGAGCTGGATAGTGAAGACGATTTGCTTGGACTGTACCAAGGTCAGTCACTCGCGGCTGATTCGTTCTTTGGGCCAGGAGGGGAGCAGCCGCCACGAATTTCCATTTACAGGGGTCCAATCCTCCGCATGTGTGAGAGCCCTGAAGAAGTGGTGCAGGAAGTGCGTGATACCGTTGTCCATGAACTGGGCCACCATGTCGGTCTCGACGATGACGACATGCCGTATTGAGGATGCTGCAAAAACTCTCCAGCGTCATTCTCGCTTCGCTCAAGGCCTCAACGTACCAACCGCGTACGATTCGGCCTTTCGCTCACAGCGGCCTAGCTGAAAGAGATTTTCAAGCATCTTCAATGCATTAAGTGCATCCTTGCCCAGCACTCAGGACTTTCAAGCGTGCGCAGCCTTCTGCCTCGCGCGCTGGTAGCCTAGGACGAGCATAATGAGTCCGATCGCCACCATCGGAATGGAAAGAATCTGGCCCATGGTAATCGGTCCGAAGATAAAGCCCAAGTGCTGATCCGGTTCACGGAAGAGTTCAACGATGAGTCGGCTCATGCCGTATCCGGTGATGAAGGTCCAGAAGATCGTCCCAGGCGGGGTCGGTCGCCGATCAATCAACCACAACACCGTAAACAGCGTCAGCCCTTCCAGCGTTGCTTCGTACAATTGTGAGGGATGGCGGCAGGCAGGGCCCCCTGCCGGGAAGACCATGCACCAGTCCACATCCGTCGATCGGCCATAGAGTTCCCCGTTGATAAAGTTGCCTATCCGGCCAAACCCCAATCCAATCGGCGTGACGGCTGTCGCTAAGTCCGCAATGGTATAGGTCGGAATGCCCTGCCGCCTACTGAACCAGATCAGTGCGATAGCGGTCCCGATAAGGCCACCGTGGAAGGACATGCCGCCTTCCCACACTGCCAGCAGTTTCAACGGGTTTTGGATGTAATAGGAAAAATTGTAGAACAGGGTATAGCCGATCCTGCCACCTAGAAACACGCCGAAGGCTGCATAGACGACCATGTCATAGACCTGGTCTTTCCTGATCGCTAACCTTTTGTGGGCAACTTTTCGTTGAATAAGGAAGTAGGCCGCAGTCAGGCCGATCAAGTACATCAACCCATACCAACGGAGCTGGATGGGGCCGAGTGCCACAAAAACTGGATCGATATTTGGGTAGGGGATGGCGGCTGGGGGGGGCATTACTGTGCTTCCAGAATAGTCCTTTGTAAGAGGGTACTTATATCACGAGAGGAACACGAATCTTGGATCATCCGTGGTACCCATTGCGCCGTACGGTAAAACTTGCCGTTGGATCATACGGGGGCTCACGTGTCAATGCAAGGCAAGCGAGACAAGGATTAGAAATGGCTAAGGTTTGTCAGTGGTAAGTCGGCTTCCATGGCTGATTTGCAAGCACGCAGGAAGCTCAAGTGTTGGTTTTCTGAAACGACTGTGTCTCGGCCTGTTGAGAAAAAGAGACCAAAAATTAGTCACTTCTCATTGCCAAAAAACGCCCCCTGTGATTTTTCACGAGAATCGCCTCTCTTGCTCAGACTCAGATTCTGGCACAGAGCATGCTGAATGATCATGGCATAGGAAGCGTGCAGAAACGATCTTCCGGCTCATTTACCATCATGAGGAGGTTCACCATGTCGGAGCAGGGGAATCAGGTCGCCAAGGCAGCAGCATTCATTGCCGGTGGGGCGGTCATTGGAGCAGGACTCGGGCTCCTCTTCGCTCCACAGACCGGTGCGGAAGCTCGTCGAAGCATCGGCCGGTATGCCCGCAAGGCGCAGGTGCAGACCAGCCGATGGGGTCGGGCCGTCAAGTCTGGGGTGGAAGAAGTGCTGGACCGCAAATCGGCACAAGCGAAGAGTGCTGAAGAGTCGAGGCCGCAATTGACGGCGGTCTTGAACTAAGCTTCTCGACGATCATCGGTAGCGGATCACCCCGTCGCTCTCCTCCGTCGGCACGGGCTGACTGCTACCGATGGTCCGAGGGGATCTGAATACTGATGGCCCCGGCCAGTTCTCCTGCCTGAGCGCCTTCTCGCGGATAGCCGGACATATCAAGGATTCCCTTGGGGTTTCCATGGCAGACAAGACAATCCTCTGAATAATAGATCGGCACCACAGCTCTGAGTAACTGTCCACCGCCAAGCCACTCTACAATCGGCGTGGTTGAGGATGGTTGGCTCGCAAGTCGTTTCAAGACCATCTCCTCATACTCATCCGGAGCGTTCTGCAAATTCCTCGGTTCGAGGGCGGTCTGTTTAATCGTGACCTTCGACCGCTTCGAGAATTTCCGCGCGGCTTGGCTTCCGAATGTGGCCGGGATAAAGTTCTTATAGCCGATCCCGCGCTGATTAATCACGAACTGGGCGTCCGCCACCACTTCTTTGCTTGTGATGAGCAGCAGACTCAACAAATCTTTCGCCTGCGAGGGCATAGCGGAGGACACATGTTTTAGGTCGATCTGTGTTTGCTGGAGAAATTCATCGAGGATGAGCCGTTCAAACACCTCAGGTGTGAATCCCTTCTCGCCTCTCCCTGAATCGTTGATCAGCGGTTGGTTCTGCTCGATGACGACACGCCCTGCATTGAGGAGGGTCGCTAAGAGCGCTGCCGTTTGTTCGGCCTCCTTCTGGGAAGTTTGTGACCAGCCACTTTGGGGACAGAGAAGAACCAAGACCAAGCCAAGAGGTAGAAAGATTTTTAGGAGACGCATCAGTATTCCCTCCGCTTCTTCATCATTTCTCAGCAAGACGGCATTGTCCTTGGTCATAATGGTCAGGAACTTGCGTCACCTCAAGCGGCAGCCCTTCTGCCGTCGCTCGCCGAGTAGGAGCATATTCCGCTTCGATCCAGCGCGTTCTCATCTGTTTCAATCGTCCTGATTCCTCCAAGCGAAAGAGCAGATTGTTTAAGAACCATTGTAACTGTCGATGCTCTTCGCTCGTCACGATGGAGAGATCATCACGTGTGAGGAGGAGAGGCGACCCGTCCGGTTGCGTGAGTGGGTGCCACTCTTGCCAGACCCGTTTCGTTACATACTCGAGGATGGAATGGTTGGTCAGGATGACATCGATATTCAGATCCTTCGATTCAATGGAGGCGGGAAGCGAATCGCAGATGACCATGCGAACCCGTTTGAGATTGGCTTTGGCATACTGGTGAGAGGATCGCCCCTTCTGAACGGCGACGGTTAAGCCGGCAAAGGCTTCTTGGACGGCTGCGAGCGTATCCCAATTCCCGTTCTGCTTTTCCAATTGCGTCCGCACACGCTCTGCCACCTCTGGCTTTCGGATGATGGCGGCGATTCCGTCGTCGCGCAGGTACGGAGCCGAAAACCAGAGGCCGGCCGGCCTTGTACCGGGAACAGTCCCGCTCACGGACGAGACGAAGAGATCGAGCTGCCCCTCGTTCATTTTGATGAACAGATCAGGAAATCGAGTGACATGTAAGGTCGGTACGATGGGAGTTGGTTCGCCGCAATGAGCAGTGAGTGCATCGGCAACCTCTCGGATCAGTTCGATGTCCAGACCTGTGACGCGAATACCTTCATTCGTGTAGACCGCGGGAAACACAAACGGACGAAACGGTTCTACCGAAATGCCGACGCGTAGCCGTCCGTGCGCACAAATCGCGGACAGTTCATCGCGATTCAGCGGGTGTATGAGCTCGACGGCGTCATAGACAAGACCGCATCCTTGCAGAAGAATGCAGAGCCCCGCCAGGAGAAGCGAGCCATGGAATCTTTTAACGGCACACACGCGCACGATTCATATCCCCCCATGTCTCGATAGCTCATGAGTGCCATCGGCTTAAAACCGAAGGCCGATGGTGAAGAGCCATTGTTTTGCCAAGTCGGACTTGTTCTGGGCATGGATCTCGAATCGCATGTACTGAAGTCCCATATCGACGGAAAATCCCTGAGCGACAGGAAATCGTACACCGATCTGTCCTCCATACAGGTAGCCCGGTGAAAGTTCGCCTCTCCCCGGCAAGGTACCTCCCAGCATTGCGCCGACATAGGGTACCGCCCGATGCTCCAGCGGACCGAAGAGCACATGTCGCAGGATGCGACTGATGGGTTTGCTGCTTGGAAAATCCAACACGTCGATGAAATTATTCCAACGTGGGTTCGCATAAAGAAGATGTTGGTCAGTAGTTATAATAGGATTATGAAGACTGAAATACTGGTAGATCCCTCTCACTTCAAGGGGGCCATAGCGAAGCGCGGTGAATCCGCCTTTAACGGATATAAGTCTGCTTTTGGGTCCAAAGTTTTGTTGGTTGAAGGCTGCGTCGAAACTGAACGGGCGGAGCGGAAGAATGTCGAGCACCGCCTCTTGGCTCACCGCTTCACCCGGCATCGCCGTGATGAGCAGAAACACAGCGACCAAAAATCGTAAAGCCTTAGCTTGGAGTGCGCCACCCCTCGACCGTATCGTTACAAATTCCCGCACGCTATATCATAGCGCAAGGCGAGGATGGATTCTCTAAATTTTTTCTGGAGTCTTGTTTAGGCGATCGTCAGGTATGCGATCCCGTGGCAGATTCAGTCTATCGCACACGATGTCCGGGTATGGTAAATGGGCAGGTACGGGGCAACGAGAAAAGTGGCAGTAGACCATCGTCGCTATGTTAAAATCCGCCTCGCGCCGGAGTGGCGAAATTGGCAGACGCAAGGGACTTAAAATCCCTCGCCTCCAAAAGGGGCATACCGGTTCAATCCCGGTCTCCGGCACCACGATCAACGGGTAAGGCTCAGGCCGACAAGATTTAGCGGGTGCGGTGACTTTTAATATAGCGAAAGAAGGATTTATGGACGTCAAGAAAGGAATTATACTCGTCGGGAGCGTGGCCCTGGCTATTTTGGTTTTGGTAGGGGGGGCATGGGTCGTTACTGCGCCCCCGGAGAATATAGAGGATTGGAAGGCGAAGCAGTGCGACGAATACGTGGACCAGTTGGAAATGCTCAATCGGTACAAACTATTCTGGTCGTTTGTCCAACGGCGAGGGGCATTTAACGATTGCTTGAAAAGGATAGAGGAAAACGCCCAGAAACCCTAAATCGATCGACCGCCTATGGTCCGAGTGTTCTGCGCAGCATGCGTGCCAGTCCCGTGTTTCAAACAATACGCTCTTGAGCTTCAGTCATTCACCGGCCCATGGGTGGCCTCACGGCTTTCATGTCGACAAGGAATTGTGACTATCCTCCAACCAGTTGGCCAAAGTCTCGGTGATGGGGAGCAGTCGTTTATGAGGTTCTGCCAAAGATGTATAGGGGCCAGACGAGCGAAGCCGTGGTGCCCCACTCTCGATAAGCTCCTCTTTCGTGACGGATTGTTATTCTCCACTGGTTGTCTCCTCCGCGCTGTTCCCCTGGTTTTCTCCATCCTGGTTGCGGTCCAATTGCTAAGCGAGGCTCCTGCGTTTGCAGAATGGCTGTTGGTCGATGGTAACAACAAGGCAAGGATCTATGTCGATTCCGAGACCATCATCCGGAATGGTGAGCGGGTGAGCGTGTGG
>CAKKRK010000125.1 GCA_919902665.1 Nitrospiraceae bacterium | reverse complement strand
CTAGGAGCCTGTCGGGCTTGACCAACAATAGTGGACAGTGACCGAGGTTTTCACAGTTGATATCGGGATCAACAGAGGCCTTTTCGAAATATCGCCCATGCGGCCCCAATCTGTCCTAGTCTTTTCCAGCAAAAGAGGTTGCTCCCGTCGTTGTTAGGCCCTCAGGGCATGTAACCGCTTCAGGTTCCAGGCCATGCAGACCAGATCCCACTCTCCGCAGACGGACTCCACCCCTCGGAGCAGAAACTGGCGGAATCCCATGACGGCCTTGATGATGCCGAAGACCGGTTCGACGGTGCTTTTCCGTTTGCCGTAGAGGGCCCGACCGTCTTGGGTCTTCAGGCGATGCTTCATCTCGGTCACGGCATCGGCGTGGTCTGGCAAGGGCTCCGGCTCGGCGAAGCGTTCTTTGAGACTCTGGTGGTGCGAGTCGCGTTGGCTGCTGATATACGGCCGAATTTCGTGCTCCAGACATCTGCCGACGTTGGTGGCGCTGTAGTAGCCGGTATCGGCCAACAGGGTGTCGACTGTCCCCAGCGCCTCCGGCAGGGTGCGTAAGGCATCAAGAGCCGGTTGGAGTTCCAGCTTGTCATTGGGATGCTGGCTGAGGTGCCGACCTACAATCAGCATCGTGTCGACATCGACGCTGGCCTGGGCGTTGTAGCTCTGAGCGAAGCCGCCGCCGGAAGTGGGCATGATCCGGGATGCTTCGTCGGTCAGGTTGACTTGGTCCTTGTCCCGGGGGCCGGGTTCAGGCGGCTTGGGTGGTGTGCCGCCGGCCTTCTTGCCCGTTTGCTGCTCCTTGGCGTGGCGCTCGGCGAGCCTCCCCTCGTAGTGAGCGTGCTCCTCAGCCTGGCGAGCCGCAGCCCGGTGTTCGATCTCCGCTTTGGCTCCGGCAATCGCGGCCAGGCGCTCTTCACGACGCGCCAGCTCTTTGGGGATATCCAGCCCATCAGGCAGATCGGCTTGGTCCGCGGCTTCTGCCTGGCGCAGCAGTGCTTCCACCTCGGCCTTGAGTTGCTGTTCCAGCTTACAGGCATGTTGCCAACTCAAGGCCCGGTGTTTGGAGGCGTTGGCGTTGATCTTGGTGCCGTCAAGACTGACGGTGCCCAGCTTTAAGACCGCCATCTGCCGGGCAATGAGGAGAATCTGGACGAAGAGCGGCTTCAGCTCAGCGAGAAAGCGCTTCCGAAAGGTGGCAATCGTATCGTGGTCGGGATGATCGTTCGCGGCGAGATAGCGAACGGCCACGGAGTCGTAGGTCGCCCGTTCCAATTTGCGACTGGAAAACACGCCGGTCGCGTACCCGTAGAACAGCAGCGCCAACAGCATCTCCGGATGATGCGCCTTGGATCCACGGCCAGCATAGGCGGCCTTGATCGCAGTGAGGTCGAGTTGCTCCACAACCTCGACAACGAAGCGGGCCAGATGGCCTTCCGGCAACCAGTCGTTCAGAGACGGAGGGAGCAGATACAGTGTGTCGCGGTCAACTTGGCGGAACGTATGACTCATAGCCATGTCACCTCAACTGGGGGTTTTTAATACCCGGTGTTGTAACATTTTACGAACGAAAAGTCCGACAGACTCCTAG
>CAKKRK010000124.1 GCA_919902665.1 Nitrospiraceae bacterium | reverse complement strand
AGCATTGGAAACGATGGGGGCCCTACCTGAGTGAACGTGCCTGGGGAACGGTGCGTGAGGACTACAGCCCTCACGGAACGGCTTGGGAAGCCTTTCCTCATGATCATGCTCGCTCCCGCGCCTACCGATGGAATGAAGACGGGCTTGGCGGGATTTCAGATCGTCACCAATACATCTGTTTTGCCATCGCGCTTTGGAATGGGCGCGATCCCATTTTGAAGGAGCGAATATTCGGTGTGACAGGTAACGAAGGGAATCATGGGGAAGATGTAAAGGAATACTATTTCTATTTAGATTCAACACCTACACATTCATACATGAAGTATCTGTATAAGTATCCACAGGCTGAATTTCCTTATGCCAAACTGGTTGAGGAAAATCATCGGCGCCAACGTGGAGATGTGGAATATGAACTGATCGACACGGGTATCTTCGATGAGAATCGCTACTTTGATGTCGTCGTGGAGTACGCAAAGACGACGCCGGAAGATCTGTTCGTTCGTATTCACGTGACGAACCGCGGGCCAGCTTCTGCCGAGTTGACACTATTACCCACTCTCTGGTTCAGGAATACGTGGGCGTGGGGGATCGATGCTCGTCGACCGAGAATGCGTGCAGGGAAGCCTGTCCAAGGCATGAGTGTCATTGAGTTCGATCATGAGTATTACGGTCAACGCCACCTGTGGTGTGAAGGGACGCCTCTATTACTCTTCACTGAGAATGAAACGAATACTCGCCGATTGTATGGCGATCAAGAAGGCTCTCCCTATGTGAAAGACAGTTTTCATGACTACGTGATCCATGGTCAAAAGGATGCGATCAACCCTGAACAGATCGGGTCAAAATCTGCTGCGCACTATGTACTGACCTTGCCACCCGGAGCATCGAAGATCATTCGTCTTCGCCTGACGGATCAGGACAACGCCGGAGGTTTCGAAACATCGACGTGCGATGGCCTCTTTACGCAGCGGATCCGGGAAGCCAACGAGTTTTATGACGAACTGGCGCCACCTAATCTTTCGGAAGATGCGCGGCGGGTGCAGCGGCAAGCATTTGCCGGATTACTGTGGAGTAAACAATTCTACCACTATGACCTACGACGCTGGCTGGTCGGTGATCCGGGAATGCCGGATCCTCCTCAGGAGCGGCTCCATGGGCGGAACTCCGACTGGGCCCATCTCTACAATGCTGACGTGATCTCAATGCCTGATAAATGGGAGTATCCGTGGTATGCGGCGTGGGATTTGGCATTCCATTGCATCCCCCTGGCCCTGGTCGATTCAACGTTCGCAAAGGAACAGCTGCTTCTAATGCTCAGAGAATGGTACATGCACCCGAACGGCCAGATTCCGGCGTATGAATGGGCATTCGGAGATGTCAACCCTCCGGTCCACGCCTGGGCCGCCTGGCGTGTCTACAAGATCGAGAAAAAGCGAAAAGGAGTCGGAGATCGCGTCTTCCTCGAACGAGTGTTCCATAAGCTGTTATTGAACTTCACCTGGTGGGTCAATCGAAAAGATGCCGAAGGAAAAAACATTTTCCAAGGGGGATTTCTCGGACTCGATAACATTGGTGTCTTCGATCGTAGCGCGCCCTTGCCAACCGGCGGACATATCGAGCAATCGGATGCGACCAGTTGGATGGGGATGTACTGCCTCAATATGCTCTCGATTGCCCTGGAACTCGCGCGTGACAATCGAGCGTACGAGGACGTGGCCAGCAAGTTCTTCGAGCATTTCGTGTATATCTGCCGAGCCATGAACAACATCGGCGGCGAAAAAATCGAGCTCTGGAATAGAGAAGATGGGTTTTTCTACGATGTGCTGCACCTTCCAGACGGTCATACCTGTCCGCTCAAGGTCCGATCGCTCGTCGGGCTGATCCCGCTCTTTGCGGTCGAGACGTTGGACTCAGAGTTGATCGACAAACTCCCTCGATTTAAGCACCGCATGCAGTGGTTCATTGAAAACAGGCCAGATTTCAGCGCCCATGTCGAGACTCACTCGAAGGACGGAGAAGTGCGGAGGTTCTTGTCCTTGGTGAATCCCGCACGACTCAAGTCGGTGTTGCGGTACATGCTTGACGAAGAAGAATTTCTCTCCCCCTATGGCATCCGGGCGCTCTCACGCTATCACA
>CAKKRK010000123.1 GCA_919902665.1 Nitrospiraceae bacterium | reverse complement strand
TTGGAACGGTGAATCTCATTTCGCTGGATCCACACCCCAATCTGGAGCCGCATCCTTATGTCGAGTGGTTTACGCTCAGAAAGGACCACTATCGTTTCGAGCTGAGCGCTGGTGAGGCGTGGGTGTTATCCGATGAGGAGCGAAAGGCAATTGATGGAGAAAGCCAACGAATTCGAAAGACCTTAGCTGATCACACGTCTGATCAGCCAAGGTCTAGTGACAGTGCCGACTTGGTCTAGCGAGGGGTCAGCTCAAGTTCGGGCTGAGGGTCTGGAAGCTCCGTGGCTTTCACGGCTGCGTCGATCTTCTTTTTGAGCACGCTGCGGTCTGAATCCTGCCTGGTTTTTCCTTCGCGCACATATTCCGGGACACCGCGGACATCCCAGACCAACCCCATCCACTCAAGCGCCTTGAGGCAATAGTAGCTCATGTCGATTTCCCACCAGTAAAAGCCTTGTCTGGTGGAAGCCGGATAGTAGTGATGGTTGTTGTGCCAGCCTTCTCCCATGGTAATCATGGCCAGAAAGAAGTTATTTCGGCTGTCGTCGCCGGTGACATAGCGCTGTGACCCATACACATGGGAGAGGGAATTGATCGTGCAGGTCCCGTGAACCAGTGCAACGGTCGAGATGAAAAATCCCCAAATCAGCATCTGAGGGCCATTCGTGCCGAGTCCGGGTGCGTAGGATTCCAGCAATCGACCGAGACCGAACATCCCAAATCCCGCAATGGTCGGCATCAAAACATCAAACCGGTCGAGAAACCGCAGTTCCGGAAACTTCGCGAAATCAGCAATGCTTTTGAGGCGTGGCGCGTAAAACGTCTGCGACATGATCCATCCCATATGCGACCAGAGAAATCCTCCCTGGCGCGGGGAATGCACATCCTCCGGTGTATCAGACGCGATGTGGTGATGGCGATGATGGCCGGCCCACCACAAGGGACCACGTTGCGCGCAGGTCCCTCCCAACAGGGCAAAGAGAAACTGGACAGTCCGGGAAGTCTTGAACGTGCGATGCGAGAAATAGCGATGGTACCAGCCGGTGATGGCAAACATGCGAACGTAATAGAAGGCGACTGCAATAGTCACAGCAGTCCAACTCCAGCCTACCCAGATGACGCCCAGACACATCAGGTGTACGGCAAGGAAGGGAATACTGCGAATCCAGTCTACCTTGGGCGGCCCCTCTACTTTCGTGTGCTCAAGGCCCGCCCAAGAGTCGAACCAGCGTAGGACGGAATACCAGGCATCCGGGGCTTTGGTCGAGTGAAGTGATTGCGCGTCGGACATACAATTCTCCTCGTAGGTCGGGGGATCGGCAACGTCACTGTGGTGGGAGACAGGGAGCCGGGGTCCCAATTAAGCTGATTGATCGTCCCGAATTAGGTTAGGAGGTCATTATACATAAGACCGTCATAAAAGTGAAATCAGATTTTGCGTGGTTTCCGCCGGATTGATTGTACCGGACTGGCGATCGCTGTCTACTTATTTGGACAAGTCTTCAGGGAAAAGTGGAGGTGCGTTTGTCTGTTTGACACGTTCACTCATGCCTCTCTAAAATGCCTCCACTATGAATGAACGATTTCTCAAAGCCTGCCGCCGTGAACCTGTCGATTGCACACCCGTGTGGTTTATGCGCCAAGCTGGTCGCTATATGTCCGAGTATCGGACGTTGCGCGCGAAGCATTCGATCCTCGAGATGTGCAAAACTCCCGAGCTTGCAGCTCAAGTCACTCTTCAGCCTATCGATCGATTCCCTTTGGATGCTGCAATCATTTTCGCCGACATTCTGCTCCCGTTGGAACCGATGGGGCTCAACCTGGAATTTGCGGAGGGCGAAGGACCTGTCATCCACAATCCAGTTCGAGACCGAGCGGCTGTGGATCGACTGAAAGTCATCGACGGCGATGAACTCGACTATGTGGCCGAAGCTATTCGCCAAACGCGACGGGCTCTGAATGGGCGGGTGCCGCTAATTGGCTTTGCCGGTGCGCCGTTTACGCTGGCCAGCTACGCTATTGAGGGCGGAGGGTCCCGCAACTATATGCACACCAAACAGATGATGTATGGCGATCCCACAGCCTGGCATCGCCTCATGGACAAATTTGTGTCTGTGCTCACTGGATATCTCCGGCGACAGATCAAGGCGGGGGCTCAAGCGATTCAGCTCTTCGATAGTTGGGTCGGTTGTCTCTCGGCCGGTGATTATGCCGAATATGTGAAGCCGCACGTCCAGCGGATTTTCGATGGGCTCAAGCGGGAAGGTGTACCGATGATTCATTTCGGCACCGGCACGACGGCCATTCTTGGGCAGATGCGCGAGGCAGGTGGCGATGTGATCGGGATCGACTGGCGAGTTCATCTGGACGAGGCCTGGTCGATGGTTGGGCATGATCGCGCCGTCCAGGGCAACCTGGACCCGCTCGTCCTGTTTGCGCCGCTCCACGAAATCGAACGCCGCGTAGAAGATATCTTGCGACGAGCCGGAGGACGTCCCGGGCACATTTTCAACCTTGGTCACGGTATCCTGCCTGCGACACCCGTCGACCATGTCGCTGCCACGATCGATATGGTGCACAAACTTAGTCAACGCTAACGCATTCAATCGATGTGCACAGAGGGCGGCAGCGGCCTCTGAATCGCATGTGACAGTTGATGAATTCATAAGGACTGGCATGGCGACGACGGAGCATCCTACGGCAATTCTCCTCATGGCGATGGGTGGGCCCGATTGTCTGGAGAACGTTGAGCCGTTTTTGCTCGATGTTCGTGGTGGTCGACCGACGCCCCCTGAGTTGGTCGAAGAGATTCGTGAACGGTACCGAGCCACCGGTGGGAAATCGCCTGCTGTCGGTATTACCCACGAAGTGGCAAAGAAACTAGAACAACAACTGAATAGTTCGAGGACTGGCCGATACCGAGTGTATGTCGGGTTGCGGCATTGGCATCCGTTCATCAGGGAGACCTATGCCGAGTTGCTGAAAGAATCGCCGGAACAGATCATCGGGGTGTGTATGGCGCCGCAACAGTCCTCACTCAGCACCGGCGCCTATCGGAAGAAGGTCGAAGAGGCTCGTGTTGGGTTGGAGGACGGTACCCCCGTCACCTATCTTGGGAGTTGGAACCAACATCCTAAACTGATTGCGGCTTTGGTTGAGAGCATCCAGGAAGGGCTTCAGAAGTTTCCTGCCGATGTACGAGCAACCGTGCCGGTGCTGTTTACTGCGCATAGTTTGCCGGAACGGATCGTGGCTATGAAGGATCCCTATCCTGACGAGGTCAAAGGCACGGTCGAGGCGGTCACGCAACAGTTGGGGAACCGACCGACGTACTTTGCCTATCAAAGTCAGGGACGATCGAACGAACCCTGGCTTGGACCCACCGTGGAATCGATGTTGGAAACCATCCAGCGGGAGGGACACCGGTATGTGCTGGTGGCGCCTATCGGCTTTATCTGCGACCATGTGGAAACGCTCTTTGACATCGATATCGAACTCAAGCAGCTGGCGATGAACAGAGGCCTACACCTTGAGCGCATGCCCATGCTGAACGACTCTCTTCCACTCATCGAGACGTTACACGACGTCTTGGCTGCACACGAATCCTCGCTCCTTATTCAGTCGTGACTCGACCACGTACAGTTGTGATCGTCGGTGGGGGCATTTCAGGCCTGGCCACTGCATTTTCACTTCAAGAACAGGCGGCAAAGGCCGGTCTGACTCTCCGCTGCACGATCCTTGAATCCGGATCGTCCTGGGGAGGAAAGATCGTCACGCATCGAGTTGGCGAGATGGTGACGGAAGCCGGACCAGACTCATTTCTGTCCCAAAAACAGGCCGGTCTGGATCTTTGTACAAAGCTCGGCCTTTCCGATCAGCTCATTAATACTAATCAGACAGGCAAGAAGGCCTGTGTTCTGCACAGAGGTCGCCTTCATGACCTACCCGAGGGCCTGTTGTCATTCGTCCCGAAACAATTGGGGTCGTTCCTTCACAGCGGACTATTGAGCTGGTCGGGGCTGGTTCGGATGGGACTCGAATTTGCCGTTCCGCCTGGTTCTTCCAGAGAAGATGAGCCGTTGGCTGCGTTTCTTCGCCGCCGGTTCGGTGTCCAGGCATTTGAGCGGGTACTGGAGCCGCTCATGGCCGGGATCTACGCAGGGGACGCCGAGCACATGAGTCTGAGGGCTACGTTTCCACGGTTCTTCGAGCTCGAACAGCAGTACGGCAGTGTCGTTCGAGGCATGATGGCTGCCAAGAAATCCGCCTCGTTGGTTTCGAATTCCCAACCAGGGCGTACGATGTTTGTCAGTCTAAAGAATGGTCTCAGCGATTTGGTCACGGCTCTGACGAGTCGATTGGCGCAGCAGGGCGTGGAACTTCGATTAGGGTGCCGGGTCGACGCGCTGCGAGTGAGATCTCATGAGTTAGGACGGTGGATGTATGACCTGATCCTGGAGGATGGATCGGCACTTTCTGCGGATAGCGTGGCTCTTGCCACACCGGCGTATGTGTCGGCGGAACTGGTGCGTCCATTGACACCAATTGCTGGTGGACTATTGGACATGATTCCCTATGCGTCGACTGCCACCATTGCGATGGCATTTCCACGGATGCTGACGAGTGCCATTGAAGGATTCGGATTTATTATCCCGCGAACAGAGCAGCGTGATTTGATTGCCGCAACCTGGACGTCGCTGAAGTGGCCGCATCGCGCTCCGGCGAATCAGCTGTTGGCGCGATGCTATGTCGGTGGCGTAGGCAGGGAAGACATTCTTCAGGTGGATGACGAGACACTGGTGGCCAAAGTCAGAGAGGAACTCAAGGCGGTATGCGGCATCAGCGTGGAACCAACTTTCACGGAGGTGAATCGATGGTGGAAGGCGATGCCGCAGTACACGATTGGTCACCTGGACCGATTGGCCCAACTTGATGCCGCAGTGAGTCGCTATCCCGGGTTGATTCTCACAGGGGCCGGCTATCGCGGGGTCGGCATTCCAGACTGTATCCGTGATGGGGTGTTGGCGGCTGAACGCGTTGTGCAGGATCTTGTAGGTGGCAAGAGTCTATCTGGGCGATCCGCTATTAGTGAGGGTTCATGAGGAGGGGGAGGGAGAAACGGCCTCTTTGCAGTCGATCGAGGGCCTTTATGGGAGGATAATGGCCTGCTCAGGATACCCAAGTCCCTTCAGCGTTGTTTCCAGAGCATCGACCATCGGAGGGGGGCCGCAGAGAAAGATACAGGTGCCTGCATCGGCAGCAGGAAGGTGGTGTCGCAGAATTTCTGGTGTAACCCGTCCTATGCTGCCGGACCATTCAGGTGGTGGTTGTTCCAAGACGTGATGGCAATGAAAGTTGGGATGTTCTTGGACATGTCGTTCCCACTCGTGTCGGAAGATGATGTCCGCTTCTGTTTTATTGGCAACGATCAGAAATAGCTCCGCATCGATTTTCTTGGTCAGAATCCAACGAATGATAGAGATCATCGGCGTAATACCGGTGCCGCCGGCGACGAATCCCACGCGTGTGGCCATGCCATCCACCCAATGGCCGCCGGTGTTCGGCCCGCTCATCAACACCGTCTCGCCGATCTGCTGATCGTGCAGGTACTTCGAGACTGAACCAGACTCATAGCGCTTGACCGTCAGGTCGAAGAACCCCGCCGTACCGGGCAGCGACGATGGCGTATAGGCCCGCTTCACTTGCTTGCCGTTGATCGTCGCATGGACGTACAGAAAGTCACCGGGTAGCATATCCAGCGTGGCGTCGGCTGGCAGCTCGAAACGGAAGGTCTTTGTGTCGTGAGTGTCCGTCTCGATGTGTGTGAGCTTGTACGAAGCGGGTGTTTTGGTCTTGATGCGGGTGACAGCATCCATGGTGACGCGCATCATACGAGGTCATATGAAGAGGTGCAACAGAACTCTTCCCGATACTTCTCCCTGAGCCTCTTGCATCTGTCTCGCATCTCGCCCCATACTTTCGCCTCATGACACCTCCCCCATCGGATCGCTCTACACCACTTCAGAACCTTGAAACCGACGTTGCCTTGCGCGCCATCCTCGAAGGTACCGCAACGGAAACCGGGCAACAGTTTTTTGCAGCGCTTGTTCAGAACCTGGCCAAAGCTCTCGGCACGCACGGAGCATGGGTGACGGAATATTTCCCTGAATTGCGCCGTCTTCGCGCCCTTGCGTTCTGGATGGATGGCCAGTGGGTCACGGACTATGAAGTGGACATCGCGGGGACGCCCTGCGAGCGGGTGATCGATACAGCCAAGCTGGTGCATTTTCCTGATCGGATTCTTGATATTTACCCTCATGAGGAGGAATTGAAGGCGGCAGAGGCCGTCAGCTACATGGGCGTGCCGCTCCAGGACATCGACGGCCAGGTGCTCGGGCATATGGCGGTGATCGACCGTCGGCCGATTCCAGAAGAACCGCGAGTCCATGCGATTTTCCAGATCTTCGCCGCTCGCGCGGCCGCGGAACTGCAACGAATGCGAGCGGAGGTTGAGGTGCGCGAGCGGGAAGAAAAGGTCGGTCGACTTCTGTCGAGCGCGATGGACGCGATCATTGAATTGGACGATCATCTCCATATCACGCACGTGAATCCTGCAAGCGAAAAAACCTTTCGTTGTCGCGCGAATGAGATGATCGGTCAGGATTTTCGATGTTTCGTGCGTCCTGATGATGCCAATCGGTTGCTCGCACTGACAGACGAATTAGACAAGCGTCCCGAGGGACAGCGATCAATGTGGATTCCTGGAGGGCTCACTGCTCGCTGCCCAGGAGGCCAATCGTTTCCAACGGAGGCGACCCTGTCTCGCTTTGAGCTGCACCGCCGAAAATTCACGACGCTTATTCTTCGTAATATTTATGATCGCGTGAGAGCGGAGGAGACGATCCAGTCGCTCACTGCCGAAACCGAACTGCTTCGGGGAGAACTGCAGGCGCTCCATCAGGACGGCGCCTTGCTCGGTGAGAGTCCGGCCTTTCAGCGAGTGCTCCAGGATATTGCCCAAGTGGCGAGGACCGATGCGACCGTGCTGATCACAGGTGAAACCGGAACCGGTAAGGAACTTGTGGCCCGCGCCATCCATGCAGCCAGCACTCGACGGGAACGACCATTGGTCACCGTCAATTGCGCTGCGATCCCTGCCACATTAATCGAGAGTGAACTGTTTGGCCACGAAGTGGGCGCCTTCACCGGCGCAACGAAGAAGCGAGAAGGCCGTTTCGCCCTGGCCGACAAGGGCACCATTGTTCTCGACGAAATTGGAGAATTGCCACTTGAATTGCAGGCGAAATTGCTCCGCGTGCTGCAAGAGGGTGAGTTCGACCCAGTCGGCAGTTCGAGGACCAGAAAAGTCGATATACGGGTGCTTGCCGCGACCAACCGCGATTTACCAAAGTTTGTCAGCGAGGGAAAGTTCCGAGAGGACCTGTTCTATCGGTTGAACGTATTTCCGCTCCGCCTACCTCCCTTGCGCGAGCGTGGTGACGACATGGTGTGTCTGGCTTTGGTGTTTACACAGCGGTTCGCTGCAAAAATGGGGCGCTCTATTACTCCACTGAACGCTGAGGATATAGGCAGGCTGAAGAGTTACGGATGGCCTGGCAATGTGCGCGAGCTGCAGAATGTCGTAGAACGGGCCGTGATCACGGCTATCAATGGCCGGCTGAATCTGGAGCGTGCATTACCCGAACCAATGGCGCAACCGTCTCTAGCTGGTCGGATCGGCGAACCAGTGCCAGGGATGATTCGCACCGCGAAAGAGCTGGAAGAACTGGAGCGGAGTAATATCCTCCGCGCGCTGGATGCCACGAAGTGGAAAGTTTCAGGTGAAAACGGTGCGGCGAAACTTCTAGGCATCAATGCTTCCACCCTTTCCTCCCGTATGAGGGCACTCAAGATTCAGAAACCTGCCACGCGCTGATCTTATTCACTGGGCATCACAGACAGCTCGAGTATCTGTTCTTTGCGAAATTTCGCAAGTGCACTTGTGAGATTTCACGAGTTGTGAAATCTCACGAACCATCCTCTTGCTCCATCCAGATCTCTAACTCGTTGAAGAGTCATCCCGAAGTTTTATTCTGACGATGTGGCATCAATGCTGCTATAGGGGGATTGCATGAGCGAAGAGATGAGTATCTGGAGGAGGATGATGACGACGATTCGCGATCTTGGCTGGTGGTACTGGTTCATGACGATGGGACTGCTCGGCGCCAGCTTCCTGGGATGGATGGCGGGGCTGTATGTAGCGATGGTGTTATGCGCTGTTCAGCTCGCTCATGTGTTCCGGATCACGCGCGACGCCACTTCATTTCCAATGCAGGTGCGGGCTGCCTATTTGGGGCTGTTGTTTGCCGGATTGTGGGGACCACTTCAGTGGATTCATTGCGTGCAACTGGTTGGAACTAGTGCCAGGGTCGTTATTGGGTACTGTTTTCTGGCACGAGTGTTGTCCTTAGCGCCATGGAACCGCCAGCAGCCGTTATCGTGGGACCTCATCACACGTACGTTCTTTTCAGGTCAGACCGTCATGCCATCGTGTGGGGCGGTCTTCCAGCAATTGTGGCTTGAGCGAGTACACAGATGAACTGGGAATCGATATGCCGGAATGCCGACCGGCTTTTCTTTCGGCGCTGTTTCATTAACCAACACCATACAGGAGGGATACAGATGTCACAGACAACGATGAGCGGAGTCATTAATGGCGTCGATGTGGAGCGGTTGGGCCAGACGGTCCAGGCCGTTCAACAGAATCCGAGCTTGGGGGCTTCACAGTTCCGAGCCGTCAATCGGTGGATCAGCGGAGGGCATAATCGTTCTACGATTAAGAGTTTCTATGGTGCAGGTCAGGAGGATACGACCAGGACGAAACCGTTCGTGCTCGATGCCGACGAGCCACAGGCGCTGCTTGGGAAGGATCAGGCCGCAAATCCGGTGGAGTTCGTCCTCCATGCACTGGCCGCTTGTCTGACAACCTCGCTTGTCTACCATGCGGCGTCGCGCGGCATTCATATCGAGTCGATCGAATCGAAACTAGAGGGCGACCTCGATTTGCAGGGCTTCCTCGGACTCTCAGATCAAGTCCGGCGCGGGTATAAACAGATCCGAGCGAGCTTCACCGTAAAGTCCGATGCGTCTGCAAAGGATCTAGAGGAACTGACGAAATTTTCTCCGGTGTTCGACATCGTGTCGAATCCGGTGCCGGTATCGATCCACATCGAATCCCGATAGCATAACGGGCCTGGATGTCTGGAATACATCCAGGCCCAGCACGTCGTATGAGGTTTCAATGGCGCTGATTCACGTTCTTGCCTTGGTTGCTTACCGATAATTTGAAATCCGTCCTGTGATTTGGTTCAAGACTTGCGAGAACCGGCTGAGCCGCCATAATCTTGTGCTCGACTGCCATGGTTAGCCATCGGCGAGCCTCATCAGTATTTCTTGGTACTCCGCGTCCATAGGCGTACATCACCCCGAGGACGTACATCGCTTGTCCATTGCCGGTCTCCGCCAGGCGGTGCAGACCTGGAGACGCTTTCTTGTACCAACTGACTGACTCTGAAGCCTTTCGCCCATCACGCTGTGCGTAATAGCGGCCGAGGCGATACTGGGCAAATGCATCGCCCTGTTCGGCTAGGCGAGCATCGATGTCTGATTCTTGAACAAGTTTTGAGGTCGATGAGCTTACTGTCGATTGTTTGTTAGCTGATGATGCAATGTTGAGGTCACTGGGATGGTTGAGTAGCTCGGAGGACTTGGGTGTTGAGGTTTGGCTCTGATGGTGTTGTGGCATGGGTCGGTCGGTTAGGTGAACATCGTGATCCTGGTCATGTGCGGGTTTGGAGGCCGGCATATGTGATGTTATTTTTTCGTTAGTTGGAGATACAGCGCTGTTTTCAGCTGGGCGGTCGGCCGGCTCGGAGGATTGAGGCGTTAAGTCTTGGCTGTGTGTGCTGTGGGGCGTGTGCTGATCTGGATCAAGGAGAGGGGAAGGTGGAGGATTGTTAGATTCGGCTAGGCCTTCAGCCTGTGAGACGGGCGTAAGGCTGAACTCGTTCTGATTTGGTAACGGTTCCGTGGCTGATTGCGGTTGACCACATTTTTCAGCAGGGCTAATCGTGCCTTCCTGTGCGATGCCTGGTTGACAGTTCGCCCTGTCGTCGGAGACCAGTGGCCATACGCCTAGTGTCGACGCACCCCAGACGAGCGCGATGATGAACAACGCACAAAGGAGCAGTCGGCGCCTCAAGATCGTTCGATCGCTGGGTGGCACCAGGACGAGTCCAGGATAGCCTTTCTTGGCCATGCCTTCTCCCGAGGGAATTCTTGGTTGGAGTATATCAGTGTGTCAGAACGCTGTCTCGTGCTCTGATCTCCACCACTGTCGTCGTAGCGGGGGAGCCGCAAGGACCTGGCTGTTTCGTCAAACCGCCGCAGCCATGTGCCTTGTAGCTAGTACGCTGCCCCTCTATAGATAGCCTCTTGTCCTCTCTAACTTCAAGCTCTTATAGTACAGGCGATAGAGCGTGTCATTGTCACCGAGGAAAGCGAGCGAATCATGCCGTCAACTGATAACCCCTTTGCCATCGTAGAAATCAACGGTCCGTTTCGTGAGCCGCGAGAGCAGGTCTTTTCCTACGACTATTCGATTCAACGATGCACCTGGGCGACGCCACATGGCGTGCGCGTGAAGGTCTCAATACCAGATGAACTAGAGGTACTGAAGCGTCGTCTCGTCGGAATGACTGTCGGCTCGCCCGGCCAGCAATTGATGATGAGCAACATCCTCTCCAAAACGATTGCGGGCTGGAAGATGCAGGTGGCTGACGGGGAGGGCATGTTGACGGAACGACGTGACATGCTGCTGGAGCCATTTATCGGGCCACTGGCCCATCTGTTCCCGAAGGTCGAGGCGTTGTTTGCAGCGGATCAATCGGCTGTCCGGGAAGAAGTGAGGAGACGCATCGGGATCTAACACTTTGAGGGAAAAGGTACGGATCCGATCCGTCAAAAAATTCTTTTATAGTGTTTTGAATGAACACCTGATTCGTCGGCGAAACCAAGGGATCCCTTGTCCGGGCTCCCGGTATCATTCAAGTCGATACGGTAGTAGCCACGAACTTGCTCCATGGCCACCTCGAATGGAACGCCGCTTGGGTAAAGCGTCCCGGGCGCATGGGCCCCTCGTGTCAGCGTACGGATCGTATCTGCTTCCGCGAGTTGCTTGTCCGAAAAGATGTAGATGTCGGCAATGGTATGATCACCCAGTTTGTGGCCGGGTGTGGTCGATGGAAGCAATTCACCGAGCGTGCCCTTCAGGCGTGCTTGCTTGAGGCGGTTCAAGAGAGCGACGATCTGGCTATCCGTCACTTGCGAGGGAACGATTAAGCCCAGGGTGTTCATCTCCAAGATCGTTGTCTGGACCTTAAACATGACTGCTGCGGCTTCCGGATCCTCGATGACCGAGACATTGGGCCCTTCAGTCCCGGCGGCTTGTTTGTTCCTCGAACTGGGGACGATCAGTGCCACGAACAACCAGAGTCCCATGAGGATGCCGAATACCACGAGCAGCGGATGAGCGCCAGCACGCTTTCCCTCTTCGTAGGGTCCTTCGTCCTTCGTCATGGGGCGCGATCTCCGGCGTGCGAGGTGGTGTCCGATTGTGGTCTTTGTAACTGTCGCTTGGCTTCATCCCATAGCTCGTCCATTTCGGCGAGCGTCATGTCCGTTAGCGACGTGCCTTTCTCCGCTGCTTGCGTTTCTACCAGATGAAAACGATCGATGAAGCGATTGGTCGACCGGCGAAGTGCCTCTTCAGGATTAACCTTCACGAAGCGGGCGAGGTTGACCAGAGAGAACAGAATATCTCCCAATTCCGCTTCAATATCGGTTTGCCTGCCGGGCTGGTTTGGGCCTGACCCTGCCTGAGCCAGCGCCTCCTTCAACTCGCCGACTTCCTCCGCCACTTTTCCAAAGATTTGTTCAAGGCCTGCCGCATTGTGCGGCCAATCAAATCCGACCCGGGCGGCTCTGGCTTGTGTCTGGTAAGCCCTCAGCAAGGCCGGCAGGGTTTTGGGCACGCCGTCCAGTGCGGACTGGGTACCACCGGCTGCCTCGCGTTCGGCGCGTTTGATGTGTTCCCATTGGTTCAAGACCTGCTCGCTGTTGGTGAGGGTGCCGGTCTGTTCGCCGTTTCCAAAGACGTGAGGATGCCGCCGGACAAGTTTTTCGGCGAGGGTGTCCAGTACATCCTCCACGGTAAAGGTGCCGACTTCGGCGGCTATCTGGCTGTGGAAAATTACCTGCAACAGCACGTCTCCCAGCTCTTCTCGCAGCTTCGCCTGATCGCCCTGATCGATAGTTTCGAGGACTTCGTACGTTTCTTCGAGGAGATAGGGTTTCAGTGACTCATGAGTCTGCTTCCGGTCCCATGGACAGCCGTTTTGTGCACGGAGCGTAGCCATTAGTTCAATAACTTTTGTGAAATGTGCCGACATTGATGGCGACCGCTTCTCTTTCATCCTGTGCCGAGCCTGATGCTATGCCACTCTATACCGAGTATGACGGTCTCTTCAATCTCCGTCACGGCTTGCGACCGAATAGACCCTATGGTAGGGTACTGAAAATATTTGGGAATGTGAGGGGAGAAGGGAAATATGGCAGAGGAGGAACAAGCGTTTGTCGTTCGTGATCGGCGAGCTAAGGGAGGAGCCGAGGCCGCTCCGGCCGCAGCGGCGCCTCCAAAACCGTCGATCTCCCCGACTTCGTCGACGGAACCAACGCAAGCGCCTCCGGTAACCTTCTCGTCGTTTGTGATCTCACTGGGCTCGTCGTCGCTCATGCTCATGGGCGAGCAACTGGACCCGAACCAGGCATCGATACCTGTCAACCTGCCCCAAGCCAAGGAAATCATCGATCTATTGTCTGTCTTGGAAGACAAGACGAAAGGCAATCTGACCACTGACGAGCAGACGGTCCTACGTGACATGCTGTATGCGCTGCGCATGAAGTATGTCACGCTGGCATCACCGAAGTAGTATCCCATCTTTCGGTCCTACTATGCCGCCGGGTCTCTGGACGCTGCGAGTTGTGCGGCAAACTTTGAGACTGTCTTGTAAGTCGGCTATAGTGAGACAGGCTTCTGTTTCCATATATTAATAGTCTCTAGAGGGCAGGTGAATGCCAGAGCTCAACCATCCCACGGGTGCATTTGGATCAGTCTCCGGAGGACTTCCGGAGGTTCTGCCCGTGGCGATGGGCGGTCACGTCCGTACAGCTTTGGCCGACCAACCGAAGAAGCCGGAGCGAAAACCACCTCATCTTCGTCCTGTCTGGATCGTGCTCATCCTTCTGATCCCCTGCGTGGCCCTCACGCTGTATTACTCACAAGTTGTTGCGCCGGGCTCCGAAGAGAACGGCTCTTTCCTGCCGACGACGAGCTACGCACTGGTTCTCCTGCTGGTCAATTTAGACCTGATCGGCTTTGTTGTGTTGGTCCTGTTGTTGTCCAGGAATCTGATCAAGGCCTATTTCGAACGCCGGCACCGTCTCGTTGGGTCAGGATTTCGCACCAAGCTCATCGCGGCCTTTATTGGGTTCTCGTTGATTCCGACGCTGCTCCTGGCAATCGTCGCGAGTGGGCTGGTCAACAAGGCGGTCGATGTCTGGTTCAGCGAGCATATCGAAAAAGTGATGAAAGATTCGTACGAGGTGGCTCGCATGCAGCATGCGGGGCATGTCGCGCTCGCGGTGAACAGCGCACGGGCAATTTCTCAAGAACTGTTTCGCGAAGACCTGTTGACTCCCGTCCAGCGGGATCTCTTGATCGCCGCGATGGCTCGGAAACGCATGGAATACGGCGTTGCCGGGATCGAAGTGTTTTCGAACAAGATGGAGACCCTCACCAAGGCCCTTGATAGTGACATTCCCTCCGGAGTGTTGGATCTGCCGATCAGTCAGCTGGTCTTGCAAGTCATTAACGGCAAGCAGGAGTTTACCTCTGTCCAGGAAGCCCAGACGGGACGGTTAGTGCGCGCCGCCATCCCAGTGGCCTCCGGAAGCCGGCGAGGCGAGATTGAGGGGGTTGTGGTCGTGGAAACCTACGTCCCTGAATCCCTGCTGACCAAGATGGAGGGGATTGGCCGTCAATACACGGCATACAAGCAGATCAAGGCGATGAAAAACCCGATCAAAGCCGGGGCGTACCTGTTCGTGGCTGTTGTGGCGGTCTTGATTCTCTTCAGTGCGACGTGGTTCGGGTTCTATGTGGCGCGCGGTATCACCGTTCCGATTCAACGGTTGGCGGAAGCGACCGAAGCTGTTGCCCAGGGCGATCTGTCGGTGCAGATCGATGCCAAGGCAACCGATGAAATCGGGACGTTGATCGAGTCGTTCAATCGGATGACGCAGGATCTGCAGGGGGGCAAATCGAAGCTTGAGGAAGCCAACTTGACTCTACGGAACACCAATGTCGAGTTGGATCGCCGACGTGCCTATATCGAAACAGTCGTCGACACCATCGCCGCTGGTCTAGTTTCGATCGATCGGAGCGGGATGATCACCACCTTCAACCCATCGGCCGAGCGTATTCTTGGGTTGGCTGCCGACCGGTTCAAAGGACGGCTGGCCAATGAGGCGTTCAAGGAGTTCGGTCTCGACTCGTTCCAGACCGCCTATGACCGTATGCTGGCCGATGAGCGAGACGATTTGGACTTGGAAGGGCAGTTGGATATCCAAGGGAAGCTGATCACGATTGGGTTGAAAGGTTCCCGCATGCGGGATGAGGCGAACAAGGATTTGGGGTTTGTGCTGGTCTTTGAAGATCTGACGGAGTTGATCAAGGCGCAGAAAGTGGCCGCGTGGCAGGAAGTCGCGAAGCGCGTCGCCCATGAAATCAAGAATCCACTGACGCCGATTCAACTATCGGCGCAGCGATTACGCAAGAAGTTCTTCGAGAAGTCCCCCGACCTGGATCGCGTGTTCGACGACGCCACGAATGTCATCATCAACGAAGTTGGGAGTCTGAAACAGATGCTGGACGAATTTTCAAAATTCGCCCGTCTGCCTGTTCCGCAAATGACGCGGCAACCCCTGCACGACGTGGTGCGGGAAGTGATCACTCTCTATCGCGAGGCGCAGAAGGATATTGAGCTTATTGTGGAACTGGATGATGAGCTGCCGGCCATCAATTTCGACCGAGAACAACTGAGACGTGTATTCGTCAATCTTTTCGACAATGCGGTTCAAGCAATGAATCAAAAAGGGCGACTGTGGGTCGGGACGAAGTATGATACGAAACGCCGTCGCGCAGTCGTCGCCGTAGCGGATGAGGGGCCTGGTATCACGCCGGAGGATCAGGAACGGTTGTTTGTGCCGTATTTTACCCGTAAGAAGACCGGAACCGGGTTGGGGTTGGCGATCGTCCGCAGGATTATCACGGACCATGATGGACAGATCCAAGTTGGGAACCATCACCCGAAGGGCGCCGTATTTACATTCGATTTGCCGGTGTAGAGTAGACCGGTGAGACGTACACGGTAAGGAGAGGGGGAGTATGTCGGCATCGATTCTAGTGGTGGACGACGAAGAGGCGATTCGCACGTCCCTGCGAAGCATCCTCGAAGATGAAGGGTATGAGGTGTCAGTAGCCGCCAATGGGGTCGAGGCGTTAAAAATCTATGGGACTGATCCACCAGATCTCATGATTCTGGACATCTGGATGCCGGAAATGGATGGACTGGAGACGTTACGTCGTGTCAAAGAATTTGTGCCTGCGACTCAGATCATGATGATTTCCGGGCATGGGTCCATCGAGACGGCCGTGAAAGCCATCAAGCTGGGTGCGTACGACTACATCGAGAAACCGTTGTCGCTGGAGAATGTCACATTCCGTGTCAAGCAAGCGTTGGAGCAGTTTCGATTGGCGCAAGAGAACCGGTCGTTGCGGACTAAGGTTCAGCAAAAGTTTGAGTTGGTCGGACAGTCTCCGGCCATGCAGCGGCTACGGGAGCTTATCGAAACGGCAGGGCCCACGAACAGTCGGGTATTGATCGGGGGCGAGAACGGAACAGGGAAGGAGTTGGTCGCTCGAGCCATTCATAGTCACAGCACCCGATCGGACCATCCGTTCGTGGCTGTCAATTGTGCCGCCATCCCTGAGACATTGATTGAGAGCGAATTGTTCGGTCACGAAAAAGGTTCCTTCACCGGAGCCACCTCCATGAAGCGCGGTCAGTTCGAGCAGGCCGATGGGGGCACGTTGTTTCTGGACGAAATCGGCGATATGAGCCTCAGTACGCAGGCGAAAGTGTTGCGGGCGTTACAGGAACAGCAGTTCACGCGAGTCGGCGGGACCAAATTGATGAAGGTTGATGTGCGGGTGCTGGCGGCTTCCAATAAGGAATTGGAAAAAGAAATCGGCAAGGGACACTTTCGGGAGGATTTGTACTACCGGCTCAATGTGGTGCCGATTGTCGTGCCTCCACTGCGGGAGCGGCAAGAAGATATCCCGGCTCTTGTGCGGCATTTCATGAAGACGCATGTCGAGGAGCAAGGGTTGCGAATAAAGGAAGTCTCGCCTGAGGCGATGGCCGTATTTCAGCAATACGAATGGCCAGGGAACATTCGGGAATTGAGGAACCTGATCGAGCGGCTCATGATCATGGTGCCTGGGTTTGTGATCGACGCCTCGCAGGCTACCTTGTCGCTACAGGGACGAACCGTCGGGGTGGTGCCGGTGGGCAATCACGCGGCCAATCCACTTCTCAGTAAATCTTATGACTCCCTGCGAGACGCTCGGAATGCGTTCGAGAAGGAATACATCAGCCGTAAACTTCGGGAACACCATTGGAATATTTCACGGACCGCGGACGATCTCAAGATCGAGCGCAGTCATCTTCACCGGAAGATTAAATTGCTCGATGTGGAGATGCGTCCGGAAAGCTAAGGATCGCAGCGGTAGGATCAGCGCCCGGCGCACGCGGAGCAGACGAGATCCTGAAACTTCGTCTGGGGGTGGCTCTGTACATACTCGTCGAGAGCGGTGTCAGACATATGCGCGGGATGTGATTTCTTGCACGATGGGCAGACAGGGATCAATTGCTGTAATGTCGCCATGTCGCGCAGGGTACGATCGAGCTCGCTGATGACTTTGGTCAGCTCCTGTTCCCAGTGATTTCGTTCCTCTGTTTCCTGTTTGAGCTTGAGCGTAGCTTTGACTCTCGCCAGGAGTTCCACCCGTTCCACTGGTTTTCTGATATAGTCTGTCGCCCCGGCGTCGAAGGCAGCTTGTAAGAAGTCCCTTTGGTCCCGCGCCGTCACGATGATAATCGGAATCCCTACAAACGCGTCGATGGCTTTGATGCGACGGCAAGCCTCCACTCCGTCCATGTCTGGCATCTTGATATCCATCAAAATAAGATCCGTCTTGAGGCCGTTTGCGCCTTCATGATCGTAGTCCAAATGCATGAAGACATCACGAGCGGAGGAGACAGTGATCAAATCCCGATACCCCGCGGTCTTCAAGATGTGATGGAGTAACAGACGTTCATCGGGAGAGTCGTCAACGATTAAAATAGCCACCAACCCCTCCTTGGTCGGTTTGTTCGCCGGAAGAGTGCAGACATGTGACAAGCCTAGTATAGGGCGTATTCCAAGAGCGGCAAGAAAAAAACAGAAGGCGGGGTAGATGGAGTCGTGTCGGGTGGCTTCAGACAGCCGCGTTGACCTCTGTTGGACCCTCCGCTAAGATGCGCCCGAACATATGTAAGGCTGAGTTTCAGCCTCATTACAACCGTAGCTTTTCGGGATATCTATTCATGACGACCTATCGTGATGCTGGTGTGGATATCGATGCAGGCGATGAGTTTGTCGATCGCATCAAGCCGTTTGTTCGATCGACGTTTCGCCCTGAAGTTCTGACCGAGCTTGGAGGCTTTGGCGGCCTCTTTGGTTTTCAAGCCGGGAAATATAAGGAGCCGGTGCTCGTATCCGGAACCGATGGGGTCGGGACTAAACTGAAGATCGCGTTCATGATGGACAAACACGATACCGTCGGGATCGATCTGGTGGCGATGTGTGTCAATGATATCGTGGTGAGCGGGGCGGAGCCGTTATTTTTTCTCGACTATTTCGCCACCGGGAAGTTATCTGTTTCAAAGGCTCAGGAAGTGGTAGCCGGTATCGCCGACGGCTGTCGTCAAGCCGGATGTGCGCTGATCGGGGGTGAAACCGCAGAAATGCCTTCATTCTATCCTGATGGGGAGTACGATCTGGCCGGTTTTGCCGTCGGCGCTGTCGATCGCCCCAAGATGATCGATGGTCGGCACATTGTGCTTGGGGATGCCGTCATCGGATTGGCTTCATCGGGACTTCATAGCAACGGCTACTCACTGGCCCGGCGGGTCCTGTTTGAGCAAGCCAAGTTGACAGTTGCCAGCCGTCTCTCCGAGCTTGAGGGGTCCATCGGTGAGGTGCTCCTGACACCCACCAGAATTTATGCGAAGCAGATTTTAGCGTTAGTCGAGGAGTTTCCGATCAAAGGCATCGCCCACATTACAGGAGGGGGCATTACGGAGAATTTGCCACGCGTGTTTCCGAATGGCGTGCGGGCGAGGATTGCTCGGACGGCCTGGTCGGCACCGCCGATCTTTGGGGTGATGAGCCGGTTGGGACAGGTCGATCGTGAGGAGATGTATCGGGTGTTCAACATGGGCATTGGGTTGATCCTCGTGGTCCCACCTGATTCCGTGTCCGGAGTGCTGGCTCGCGCCGAGGCTTTGGGAGACCGAGGCTGGCAGATCGGCGAAATCGTTGCCTCCACCGGGGAGGAGCCGGAGGTCGAGTATGTCGATTAGCCGAATGACTCCGTTGCGGGTGGCGGTACTGGCATCCGGTCGAGGCTCGAACTTGCAAGCGATCATCGATGCGATCGAAGCAGGGCAGGTGCAAGCTCAGATTGTCGCCGTCATCAGCAACAAAAAGGATGCAGTTGCATTGGAGCGGGCACGGAAGCACGAGCTCAATGATCTGTTCGTCGATCCGAAGCCATTTGTTGGTCGGCCTGACAGTCGTGAAGCCTACGATCGATCATTGCTGGAAGTACTTCAGCAACATAATGTCGAACTCGTCTTACTCGCAGGGTACATGAAAATCGTCACGGCAGTGCTGGTGAATGCCTATGCCAACCACATGATGAATATCCATCCCTCCCTCCTGCCGTCATTTCCTGGATTGGATGTGCAAAAGAAGGCGATCGATTGGGGTTGCAAATTGGCGGGCTGTACTGTGCATTTCGTGACAGAAGGTGTGGATGAAGGTCCGATCATCATCCAAGCTGCTGTGCCCATCTTGGACGACGATACGCCAGAAACTCTCGCTGCCAGAATCCTCGTGCAGGAACACAAAGTCTATCCTCGCGCCGTGCAGCTCTTCGCCGAAGGCCGATTACGAGTTGACGGCCGTCGAGTCTTTATCGATGACGCCAAGCCGGACGGAGAGGCGATCATCAGTCCCACATAATGGGTCTCACATTGCCGTTATTCTTCATGGCGTAGGTGGCTTACGAGTGTTTGCACCGTGAGCGGCGCATTCCCTTCTGATCGATTGTTCACCAGCAGATAGGCCCGGCGATTCTCTCCCACAGCCTGCTTGATGAGGGTTACGGTTTCTTTGCGCATCTGAGGCAGCTCTCCCACGATTGTGTTGTAGGGGGATGCTCGTTTCTTGGCTGCTTCGTAGCTCATGTTGAGCGGTGTGAGCAGACGGACAACCGTGAACGGTGCCGTGAAACGTTCTTCCATACGTGTGTGTTGTTGCAGCAACGGTGGCATGTAGGACCAGTGGTTGTAGACGTGCGCCACACCGTGGCTCTCTAAGACCTTCCGATAGTCCGGCCCGAGCAAGCCGGCATTGCGGATCTCGACTGCATAGTCAAAGTCCTGGGGGATCTCGCTGAAGAATCGATTAAGCTGTGAGCAAAACTCGTCGGTGGTCAGGCTGTGCCTCTGAAACTCAAAAATGAACGGCCCCATGTGCGGCTCGAATTTGGTTTCACGGTATGGCGCCAGAACCAGATCATTGAACAGCCTTGCGTCGAGAAAGCGAAGATTCGGTTGTCCGGCCTTGGGACCGTAGCGAACGTGATTCGCAAAACGTGGAATGGTAATTTCTTCCCAGACCTTGAAACACATCTCGAAGTCTTCTGGAATCTGCTTGAGATAGTGGCCAAGCTGGTTCGTCGTGGGTGGGCGGTAGAAGGTGGAATCATTGCCGACGGTGCGAAAGAGCGGTTCGCCGTTGTAGCGGTATTGGCAATACTCGCCTAAGCATTCACGTGCAAAGGTTGTCTTGGGGTACGGTCGTCGATAAACCTGTCCTTGCCAACCTTCATAGGCCCACGTTGAAGTGCCGAAGCGAATCAGAGGAGAGAGACATGGGGGTATCATTGTACAGATAACTATCGTGAGGAGGAATACTGGCTCCGAAGGGAGGTGAGGGCAATTGCTGTTTTGCCAGATGAGCCAGAATGCGAACGGGGTACTTTACGAGACACTCTATTAGGCGATGGTTATCCGCACGCGATCATGACGGTAAGCCTATGAAGAGTACGCATCATGCGCAGGACGTTCAAGGTAAATATACTGGCGGCATTTATATGTTGGCAAAGTTATGATACAGCCACGAGTAACCGGGGGTACGCACAATGTGTGATTTGGTGGAGGGCAGGGGAGTTGAACCCCCGACCCCTACGTTGCGAACGTAGTGCTCTCCCAACTGAGCTAGCCCCCCACCCATGGGATATCGGGACCGCGACCTCAGGATCCCGCAGGGTTCGCTGCACATGAGTATGCAGTCTTGTTGCCGCGGTCGAAGAACGGGGAGGAATGTAGGGTCGCGTTTCCCCTGGGTCATTATACACAACCTGTTACAGAGTCTCCAGCAGTACTTGATCACAGAGGAACGGAAGATACCATCATCCTAATAGGGCATTCCAAAATTCTCGACTTGATATCTCCTCGGCGATGGCATTGTCCCTGGTCGCATGATGGCGTATGGCGATCGTGATGCTTCTTGTCAAATTAGTCAGAATGGTACCCCTCGAAGCAAGGCAGGCTAGGGTTGTGTTTTGTCTTGATGGAAATGTACCGATTTTGATTTCTCAGACAGGGTTATCGCTATATTAGACCGGACTACCAAGACACAGTTGATGCTTTCGATCGACTATGTGTTGCAGCGATCACCACCTCCAGAACATCTGGTTTTAGCTTGAGGATGAGGAATCTTTCAAATGACTGTTGATTTGGGAACTGCTGTCCGAAGCCGATGAAAATTGAGGGCCGGATGAACAAGGTCGCGTGCCTATCCTCTAGCGGTAGACCACTGTCACGCGTTTGAGGAAGTCTTCAAGCTGTACAATATGCTGTTCGATTGTTGAGTGGTCCTCGAGTTGTGCTGCGCGCTCCATTGCCGCTCCAATTTCAGTAATTCGATCAAACCCGAATCCGCCTCCATCGCCTTTCATTCGATGGCCCAGAGTTTGAACGGTCCTGAGGTCTTGCTTGCTCAGTGCGTTTCGAAGTGTCTGGACATCCTTTTTCCGGTTATCTAGGAAGATCGGGACAATATCTTCAAGGTCTCGACTAATCTCTACAGTGAGTTGGTCTGTTGGTTCAGGTTGTGAGGCGTGCATCGCTAGACGACGTGCTCCTTATATGCTCGCAGCACTTCCAGTAATGTGGATTTCTTTACGGGCTTCGTGAGATGTGTGTTGCAGCCTGCTTCAAAGATGCGGACCCCTTCTTCCTTGAGGGCCAATGCAGTGAGGGCGATAATTGGTGTGGGTGGAAGATCATGATCCCGTTCCCACGAGCGGATTGCCCTTGTCGCGGCATAGCCGTCCATGACGGGCATTTGCACATCCATCAGGATAACGTCGTAGTGAACGGACTTGAATTTGTCCAACGCGATGGCGCCATGTTCTGCCACGTCAAGGAAGTAGTCGGTCGGCGTCAGATATGCTCGTACGAGCAATTGATTGTCAGGGGAATCTTCAACTAACAATATGCGTAAGGGCCGTGTCGAAGCAGTCGACGGTGGCGTTGTGATTACCACACTCGTCGGTGGTATTCCTTTTGTCCGGCCGATGGCGATCTCGATAGTCTGTGCAAGATCGGACCGTCGGATGGGTTTAATCAGATATCCGCCGAGACCAAGGTCATACGTCCGTGCGATATCGTCCGCCCAATGATCGGAAGTCAGCATAATGACGGTCGGGCAATTCCCGTTGGGTAGGGACTTCAGCTGTTCCACAACATGAAAGCCGCTCATCTCAGGCATGCGGCAGTCGAGGAGCAAGAGCTCGTACGCTTGTCCTTGTTGTTCGGATGCGTGGCGGAGTCTGTCCAACGCGGTCATCCCATCGCTCGCTTCCGTCACCTGAGCCCCCCAGGTACTCAGTAGTTCACGGAGGATGAGGCGGGTGATGGGATGATCATCCACAACCAGAACTCTAATTCCTTCAAGGTTGATCGGCGTTGCGGATTGCTGATGGCTCGGTTCTGTTTGAGCCTGAAGAAGGAGGGAGCAGTGGAAGGTGCTCCCTGTTCCCACAATACTTTCAGCCCAGATCCGTCCGTTCATATGTTCGGCAAGGCGTTTGGTGATCGCGAGGCCGAGTCCGGTCCCTCCGTACTGTCTGGTCGTTGACGCATGTGCCTGCGTAAAATTGTCGAAGATCGAGGCGAGTTTGTCGGACGGGATTCCGATCCCAGTGTCGGTTATAGAAAACCGAATCGCACCGGGCATATTCCGATCGGAATCGTTTGTAACATGAACGACTACCGATCCTTTCTCGGTAAATTTAAGGGCATTACCGATGAGATTGATCAATATCTGCGTTAGCCGCGTTGGGTCACCGACTAACTGACACAGCACATTCCGATCTACATGGCAGGCAAGCTCTAACCCCTTCTCGTTGGCTCGCATCGCCAATATATCGATGGCCTTATCGATGACTTCATTCAGGTCGAATGCGATGGACTCCAACTCCAACCTGCCGGCTTCGACTTTTGAGAGATCCAAAATATCGTTGATCAGATTCAAGAGTGTGCCACCCGCACGTCGGAAGATCCGTAGATACTTCCGTTGGTCTGGTGTGAGCGGGGTATCCCAGAGGAGATCAGCCATGCCGACGATGGCATTCATGGGGGTGCGGATCTCATGACTCATGCTGGCGAGAAAATCACTCTTGGCGCGGTTGGCCACTTCGGCGGCTTCTTTGGCGACACGGAGGGCTTGTTCTACTTCCCGCCGTTCAGCCGCTTCCAAGGCAAGGGATGTCATGGTTGCGAGTAGGCTGATGAGGTCTTCTTCGTGCCGAGTCCATCGTCGAGGTGCACAGATGGACTCGGCACAGAGTGCTCCCACGAACTTTCCGTTCTGCCTGATTGGCGCACTCAGCATGGCATTGATACGGAAGCAGGATAGGTACCACGGTGCCAGTTCCTTGAAACGTGGATTTCGGGAAATATTGTGAACTGCGATGGTGCGCTGTGTGGGCGTCAGCGATCGAAGATGTGCAGGCCAGTCCGAGAGCTGGAACACGAAAGAAGGGGTGGGATGGTGTCGTCCAGAGGTGCACGCGTCGATCAGTTCGATGGCAGTGCGCTCTTTAGTCAGCAGCCAGAGGCTGGCGCGTTTGACGTGCAGCATGCTGCAGCAGGCCTCTGAAATCGCACAAAAGACACGGGAAATGTCGCTGCTGTTCAAGGCTTTACTTTGCGCCAGTTTGCGGAGTGTGCCTTGATACTGCTTGAGCCGTGTGGCCGCACTCTGCTCCAATAAAGGGAGTGTTCGTTCGGAGAGTTTCTGTTCAGGGGAAGTGGTTCGTCTGGTCTTAGTGCGGGAATGACGAACAGCTCTCATGGTTGCGAGACTCGCTCTTGATGTCGTACCCGTGGATGGCGTGACATGGGGATGTGAATGCCCAGCGAATAGTTGGGGCGGTCTCTAGTCGTCGTGTGACTCTTGAACCAGCGACAGAATACTGGCTGATTTGGTCCGATTGCGTCCCTCTTGTTTCGCTTGATAGAGGGCCTGATCTGCGGCCCTGATGAGATCGGTAGGAGAAGAGTTTCTGTTCGGGACTATGCAGGCATATCCAACGCTGATCGTCACGAGCTCCCCATCTGTGTGCTTCATACCTAAGGATTCAATCCGGCGTCGAAGATTTTCCGCGACCTGTGCCGTGCCATCGATACCTGTGCCGGGCAAGACCGTCACAAACTCATCTCCGCCATAGCGGGCAACCAAATCGCCTGGCCGATTCACGGAGCTCGAAATTGCCGCAGCGACCTGTTTGAGACATTCATCGCCGGTTGTGTGGCCCTTGGTATCATTATATTTTTTAAATTGGTCGATATCGAAGATAATCAGCGATACCGGAGTTGACTCGCGCGCCCCTCTTCTCCATTCCTGATCCAGAAAGTCATCAAACTGGCGTCGATTGGTGATACCCGTCAATCCGTCCAAGCAAGAGAGACGGAGCAACATCTGATTGGCCTCTTGGAGTTGGCGCATGACCTCGAGAAGTTCCTGCTCACGTGCGCGGCGGCGGTCGATTTCGTGGACAAGCCGGAGCACCGACCGTACTCTGGTCAGGAGCTCGACCTTGTTGACTGGTTTGGCAACGTAATCCATGGCTCCGGCGGCAAACGCGAGTTGAAGATCGACCGGATCGGTCTTGACGGTGACCATGATAATCGGAGTGTCTCGGAACCGGTCGGCGGCTTTGATCTGGCGACAGGCTTCGATACCGTTCATCTGCGGCATCAAAATATCCATGAGGATCAGATCGACTTGCCCACCGCTGTGCTTACTTCCGTCCAGGCCGAGATGCTGAAACGCGGCGGCGGCGGAATCCGCTGTCAGAATATTTTCATAGCCGGCAGCCGACAAAATGGCCTGCAACAGGAGTCGATCATCTGCGGAATCGTCGACGATGAGGATGCTCATAAGTTCACACAGTCTTGTGGTAAGAAGCTTTTAAACGGTACCAGCTACTCTTGATAAACGCCAGGATAAAGCTTTTTGAGGCAGGGTTGACAGAGTCCGTGGCTAAACTCCGCTTCGGAATGTTCGCCGATATATTCTTCGAGTTGTTGCCAGAATCCACCATCATTACGGATGTTCTTGCAGGAGGCGCAGATCGGAATGAGCCCGCGAAGCACTTTGACTTCGCGAAGGGCGCGTTGGAGTTCCTCATTGCTTCGGCTAAGCTCCGCTTCCCGTTTCTTGCGGCAATCCATCTCGTGCTTCAAGGTAAGCGCCGAGGACACGCGGGCAAGCAACTCCACTCCGTTCACGGGTTTATTGATGTAATCCATCGCGCCGGCAGAGAACGCTTCCTTGAGGCTATTGAGGTCATTCTTCGCGGTCACCATGATGATTGGAATATCTCGAAGATGCTCCTGCTGTTTGATATGTCGGCAAGCTCCCACGCCATCGATGTCGGGCATGAGGACATCCATCAGAATCAAGTCGACCTTGACTGATGTTGGTGGGCCATCAAGGTTTAAGGCCGTAAATGCTGCCTGGGCCGAATCAACTGTGACAATCTCATCATGACCGGCCTTTATCAGGATAGACCGCAGTAAGAGATGCTGGTCGGGAGAGTCATCGACTATGAGGAT
>CAKKRK010000122.1 GCA_919902665.1 Nitrospiraceae bacterium | reverse complement strand
GAGCATCGCCCTTTTAAGGCGAGGGCCCTGGGTTCGAGTCCCAGCCGGCTCACCACTTTTCAATAGGTTGGGATCACCCACCGCGACCGCAGTCCTTTCATGGGACAATCCATAGGACATTTTGAAGGCTGCATCGAGGATGGCTACCACCTCATGCAGCTTATTATCCCACGCAGGGTGGTTTAGAGAGTCGCGTCTTCATCGCCACGACTGTCATCCTCAGTCGGCTGTTGCTGAGGTGGGAGTCAGCCTGGACGAGACACCTATTCAGTCACCCTATGTGACTGTCGTACGGAGCATGCCGCCGACACGGGTAATCCGGCCATCAAGAAAGCAGACGATGCTCCGCTCCTTCTGAGACAACCCCTCTAACAAAGCTTGCACCGTCTGATCCTCGACTCCCTCCTTTAGAAGTACTTCCTTCGGATCTGGCTCACATCGCCATCCCTGATACGCTTTACTCAGTCACGACGCGATTACCAAAGGGAGGGCTGTGATGAACTGTACACGCTGTCAGGGATTGATGCTGGAAGAGCCGATGATCGATATGGAAGGGGCGTATGGCGAGATGTGGAGCTGCAGTTCGCGCTGTGTCAATTGCGGCCATCGGGATGACGCCGTCCTGCGGCACCACCGTCATGCCCATGCCAGGTCGATCGTAGTTAGCCTCCAGGCCGTGCAGCAAGAGTCGGTTGAGGTGTCCTGGGAGGCGGAGTTCGTTGAACCGCTGGCAGCCTAGCTGTGTGGTTAAGCCTGAGTGGGAGCTCCAGAGCAAAAGGGACACGAGGACCATGGCATCTACCATCCTAGTGATTGAGGATCACGCGTCGGTGCGCAGGCTGCTGGCCCAGGTGTTGAAAGATGCCGGGTATCAGGTCTGCGAGGCTGCTACGGGCCGAGAGGGTCTCGAACGGTTCCGCGAGCAGCCCATGGATCTCGTCATTACGGATCTGGAGATGCCAGAGATGACTGGCTTGGAAGTGATCCTGGCATTGACCCGCGCTGTCTCGAACGTGAAGGTCATTGCGATGAGCGGACATTCCGCAGACGAACTCCAGAAGGCTAAACTCATGGGGGCTCGGCAGACTTTTGCGAAACCTCTGGATCTTCCTGCCTTACTCAACGCGGTTCAATACGAGTTGCAGCACTAGCGGAGACCTCAAGGCCGGTGGTGGAGACCGCAACCGGCTCTGCCCGTGCCAGCTCTCACAGATAACAGAGTGACATGAAGGAGATATTGATGAACAGTCGTACAAGTGGAATTGATCCGATGAAACTTCAGACCATACAAGCATGTCTCGACACGCAATTCAGAAACGTGACGTTCGATCAGAAGATCAGACCGACATTTACCTATCACCATGGCGACCACAAGCTGTCTTGGCTCCTGGTTATACATGAGGAGTTCTTCGCCGATCAGATGACTCTTGAGGAGTTGTGGCAATTCATCGACGCGAAAGTTATCAAGAAGATCCTTCAGAATCCCGGCAAGCGCATTCAAGTGTCGAAGTATTGGGACGTCACCGTCGAAGAGAGAATTCATTCGTAACGTTCTGGCAGCGGAATAGACGTGTTCTCTCGCGTGGAGCCCATGACCATACAACACATCTATCGCATTGACCACGCGAAGTCTCGGACACACTCGTGGTTTGTGACCGTACAACGGCGAGGTCGGATCTACCATCGGCACTTTGCAGACTTGGTCTGAAGACGCGCATGGCTGTGACAGTTAGGAGTGCGATACCATCACGTCTCCAACGCCGGGATAGGAGAACGGAACCTTGGGTTGGACGCCGTGCCTCCGTATGCCGGGGTATCTTGGATGTTGTCGCACTAAGGATCCCGAAATCACGTGACGCGCTGCGGTTGACTGGGCTAGCGGTGCGTATAGATGACATCACCATGGACTACCAAGAACCTGGCGGGTTCACATTCCATCATGCTGCTCACCAAAACGATCTCCAGCTCCATCTCCTCAACTTGAACTGATCCAGAATTTATTCGGGGTTGGAGTCTCAGTCGGTTCATTCAGTTGCTCTCATCGCTCCGTCACTCGTCCTCCTCCTTTGTGGTCCTGCCTTTGCACACCTACTAGTTCGACGCACCAAACAGAGACAAACTGATGCATAATGCACCAGGCAGTCTGGTTCGCTGTCGCATTTTGGGGCAGGCGAAGCTTTGACCTTGTTTAAGGGGAGAATGTCATGACCGAAGAATGGGGCGCGATCCTCGTCGTCGATGATGATGCAGATATGCGGGAATTGGCCTATGACATGCTGAAAGATCGGGGTCATCAGGTCACGATGGCTGGAAGCGGAGAGGAAGC
>CAKKRK010000121.1 GCA_919902665.1 Nitrospiraceae bacterium | reverse complement strand
AAGAGGACATTTCTACTTTGTCCAAACCGGACATTATCATTTTGGGATTACACGAAATTGAGTAACCCTTGACCAAGACTTCCCATTCTCACTAAGATAAAACTATGTTTCCACCTTCCCGCAAACCAGGCAGCCAGTGGATTCCTGGCCCTCATCGCACCCCAAGAAGCAGGCCACGCCCCTCTGCAGACGCTCCTCAAGCGCAATTCGGCTCACTCAATGCCTCTCTATTGTTCTGCCCTCGGTGCCGTGTGGCCACTCCGACAAGAGAACGACTTCTCCTCGTTTTGCCAACCGGCAATCTGTATGAATATCTCTGCAGCCACTGCGGAACCTCTACGGGGTCGAAGACAGACAATCCCGCCAAGACCCCTCAAATCGTCGCTCCCTAGTCCCTTCACACCTCAACAGTTGTAGAATTCCGTCTAGCCTGCTCGTATGGGCAACGAAGATCGTGATCTGAATCCAACACACCTCTCGCTTCTAATCGCACAAAAGTCTAAGCGTCTGAAGGTGGAGAGTCCAAAAACGGTATGTCTGGGGATATACAGAAGAGATAGAGCGGCGGTCAAAGGCAGCAACCTTGACCCAATCTCCAAATGCGATAAGGAGAGAGAAATGCCGGAGCGCCTGGGTCAATCAATTTGGTCGAGCGGAATGCCTTCCTCAATCAGCATCACCGGAATGTGGTCGCGGATAGGGTAGAGAATCTTCCGATCGGAGCGAATCAAACCACCGTCAAGCTCGCCAGACACGGGGTGCTTCCCTGCATTCTTCAATTCGCCACGGGCAGCTATAGCATTGAGCTTTTGAATCAGAGACTCTTCGGCCAGACTCACTGCTTGTTTCGTTTCCGGGCAACAGAGAATTGCCAAGAGTTCTTTATCAATACTCATGACCGTCAACCTCCCGCTATGTGATGGCAGGTAGAATAATCGATAGCCACATCAAGCGCAAGCTGCCAACAGGAACTCCTCATCCTCTGGTATATCTGCTACACTCAGTGGGCCTTCCTCAAGGATATGTCGCAATGATCAAAGCCTTCTCGAAGACATGCGTGGCGGGCCTCATCGTGCTGGTCCCAGCCTGGGCCACGTTCTTGATTCTCAGGACGCTCTTTACGACACTCGATGGCTTGGTCGGACGATATATATCGGATCCTCTGCCCGGCCTCGGACTGCTCCTCTTGATCGTCCTTCTCATTATTGTTGGCCTCATCGCTGATCATGTCATCGGCCAAGGCTTGCTGGCGCGGCTTGAACAACGCATTGAAAAGATCCCTCTGGTACAGAGCATCTATCTGACATTAAAGGGAATGACCGACGTACTGAATTTTCGCTCTCGCTTCGGGCGCAGCAAAGTGGTCGCCTTTCCGTTTCCGCGCGACGGCTGTTGGGCGTTGGGATTTGTGATGGGGACGGCGCCTCCATCCGTTCAAGTCGAGCCTGCCCACACCCTCTTCATGGTCTTCGTTCCCACCGCGATTCATCCCTTTACCGGCTTCCTGGCCTTCATCCCGGAACATGCGCTGCGGGCGATCAATCTGCCAGTCGAAGACGCGATGAAAATGGAGTTTTCAGCCGGATTCTATAGACCACCAAACGGTTGGCTCGACGCGTCACCATCGCGCCTCACATGATCTATGGCGAGTGAGAGCATCCAGATCAGACTGGCGACCAGGGACGATGCGGACACCATCGTCGAGTTCAATAGGGCCATGGCACTCGAAACAGAGAATCGCCGGCTCGATCTCCCAACATTGCGCCAGGGCATTCGAGCAATCTTAGAAAGCCCTGGCTATGGCTCGTATATCGTGGCTGAACTTCCAGAAGACAGGAGCCGCAAGCCGGTCGGCCAACTCATGATGACGTACGAATGGAGTGACTGGCGAAACGGGGTCTTTTGGTGGATCCAGAGCGTCTATGTCGCTCCGGAACGGCGTGGCAGGGGGGTGTTTCGAGCTATGTACGAACACATCTTGGCCCAGGCGAAAACCGATCCAAAAGTCTGCGGCATCAGGCTGTACGCGGAACAGAATAATCATGAGGCCCAAACTGTCTATCAACGTGTCGGATTAGTTCCTGCCGGGTACGTGGTCTACGAGCAGGATTTTGTGTTATCCAAGAGAATTGATTGGGCTCATAAAGCAGATCGCTAGGAGGACTCATGCGCTTCAGAACATCCGTGCTTCTTCTTGTCGGAGCATGCCTTCTCATTAACGGCTGTGTCCTCAGCCGCGGGCGGGTTGGAAACCCCATACAAGAGGAATACCTCAGCCAAATCGAAAAAGGAATCAGCAAAAAAGAATTAGTGGTGACCCTCTTTGGAGCCCCCGATCGAATTATTGTCGGCAACGACAAAGAGATTTTCCAATACTACTACTACGATGGGAAATCCCCCGGGCTTATCTTGCTCGTGTTCAATCTTCTGAGTGTGAATTTAAGAAGTGATAATCTCTATGTGTTCTTTGACCGGCAAGGCATCGTACAGGATGTGATCTACGGCAAACGAACACCAGAAGTCGATTTTACGCTGAGACCCTGGGGGAAATAGCGCAATCATGCCTGCACGGTACGCCCGCCTTCTCATGGTCGTTATACTCTGCATGGGCTTGTGGGGCTGCGCGGTTCGAAGGGTCGACTTCAACACACCGATCATGCCGGAAGACCTTTCCTTTATCAGGGCCGGCGAAACCACCTTGCATCACGTCGTTGAACGTATCGGTGCTCCGGAAGAGATCACGGCTGTGTCCGATCAGTTCCTGGCAGAATTCAAATGGAGCACGACACGTTCTTCGTCTCTCAATTTAGGGTACTTATTTCGAATCGTATCCCCCGTGGCGCCCACGATGACCCTATCGGGGACAGGAATTAATATTCAGCGTCTCCTCATCATCTGCGATGACCGACTCATCGTACGTTCCTACGCGTTTGGTTTGACGGACGAACATGCCGTGTTCGAGTTCTGGCCGTTCTGACCACCAGGATTCTGCACGAATCACACGCCTTCCCCTCGTCGTACGATCCCGCTATAATGCCAGCCCATGGGATTGGGCTCATCTGATCACACGTCACCGCCCCGTCCCGACACTGCTCCCTCTTCCTCTATCCTGGCCCATAAGGACACGGAGTTTCTAGAACGGGACGAACTTCGCCCGATTCGAATTGGGCTGGAACTGCTGAAACCCGAGCTGATTCAACGCGAGGAAGGCATACAATCGACCATCGTGGTGTTCGGCAGTGCCAGGCTGCATGAGCCCGCTGCTGCGACACAGACGCTTCACCAAGCCGAAGCGGAAGCAGCCCGCATGCCACACGACGCGACATGCCGGCAAACAGTTGCCATTGCCAAACGCCAGCTCGAGCTCGCCAAGTATTATGATGTCGCCAGAGAATTCAGTCGAATCGTGTCGTCCGCATGCCAGGTCGATGGGCGTTGCGACCACGTCGTCGTCACCGGCGGCGGGCCCGGCATTATGGAAGCCGCCAACCGTGGGGCGGCGGATGTCAACGCAAAGTCAATCGGCCTAAACATCACACTGCCTCACGAGCAACATCCGAATCCCTACATCTCACCGGCGCTGAATTTTGAGTTTCGTTATTTTGCGATCAGGAAAATGCACTTCCTCATCCGAGCCAAGGCGCTCGTCGCGTTTCCCGGAGGCTTCGGCACTCTGGATGAATTGTTCGAAACGTTGACGTTGCTCCAGACCGGGAAAACTGAGAGCGTCGTGGTCGTCCTGGTAGGGCGGGACTTTTGGGAGCGGCTCATCAACTGGCAATTCCTGGTCGATTGCGGATTAATTGCACAGGCAGATCTGGGACTGTTTCACTACGCTGAAACGGCCCAGGAAGCCTGGGACCTCATCTCACGCCACAATGGAGTACCTACGATATGAAACTCTCATTCCATGGCGCTGCCCGTTCCGTCACCGGAAGTAGACACCTGGTGGAAGTGCCCGGCTTTCGAATGTTGTTGGATTGCGGAATGTTTCAGGGGCGACGAGAAGAGGCGGTACGAAAAAACCGAGAACTGGGATTCGACCCAAAATCGCTCAGCGCTGTCCTGCTGTCACATGCGCATATCGACCATTCGGGCGCGCTGCCGGTGTTGCCGCGACAGGGCTTCTCCGGGAAAGTCTACCTTACCCGAGCATCAGCCGATCTCGCGGGCATCATGCTCGAAGATTCCGCCCGCGTGCAAGAAAATGACTGCCGGTACGTAAATAAACAAGAGAAGCGGCGCGGGAGAACATGCATTCAGCCGCTGTACAGCGGCGACGACGTCAGGAAAATAGTCAAAAAGTTTGAAGGCGCACGATACGGTGACCAGCTAAAAATCGCCCCGCGCGTGGTAGCCTCGTTTCACGATGCAGGCCATATCTTGGGATCCGCCGCGGTCCGCGTGAAGTATACGGCGCGCGGGAACAGCACCACCGTCTTGTTTAGTGGCGATCTCGGTCGGTCACACATGCCGATCCTGCGTGATCCGGAGCCGCCACCAGCCTGCGATATCCTCATTCTGGAATCCACCTACGGCGACCGCTTGCACGAACAGGCCGGCGAGGAGATGAAGAAGAAAGCCCAGGACCTGATCGCCCATGCGCGGCTGCACAAAAGTAAGATCATCGTGCCGGCCTTCGCGGTGGGACGCACGCAAGAGCTGGTGATGCGGATTAAGGAGCTGGTGGGTGAGGGGCGAGTTGAGCCGATTCCCATTTATATTGATTCACCACTGGCCGACAAGGCGACGGGTGTGTTCCGGCGCCACCCGGAATGTTATGACGAGGAGACCATGAAGACCTTCTCATCCGGTGGAGACGTTTTCGCCTCGCGCTACATCCACTTCGTGTCATCATCCGAGGACAGCAAGCGGCTCAATGCCATGCGGGGCCCCTGTGTCATCATCTCTTCGTCGGGGATGTGTGAGGGTGGCCGTGTCATTCACCATTTGAAACATGCCATTCAGGATGAAGCGAACGTGATTGTGTTCGTCGGCTTTCAAGCCGAACATACACTTGGGCGCAAACTCGTCGAGGGTTGGGACGTCGTACCGATCTTCGGCGTGCCGACGAAGCGACGTGCTCAAGTTGTGCGGTTCAATGGTCTCTCGGCTCACGCCGACCGAAACGACCTGCTTGCCTATGTCAGGGCGATTACCCCGTTGCCGAGCAAGGTCTTCATCGTGCACGGCGAAGAGAGGCAGGCCCTGTCGCTGGGCGCTGCTATCCAAGCGGAACATCCAAAGATCGATGTGCGGATTCCGCATCAGGGCAGCACGCATGATGTCTAGTGCCAGGCGTTCCATCCTCGCTACAGGACAGGGGATTGCTCGGCTGTTAACCCTGTCGTGCCTCGCCACCGTGATCGCAGGGTACGTCTCGCCAGCAACAGCTGAATCAACACCAGAACGTCAACGGCTACGAGATCTCGGTATCGTGATCGGACAGTATCAGCCCGGCCCCCTGAATGCCATTACCGACGTAGCTGGTGTGAAAGTCGGTCACATGACCCTCATCCAAGGCGAGGGGCAGCTCAAGCCCGGCCATGGCCCAGTCCGTACCGGCGTCACGGTCGTCATTCCGCGCGACGATGTGTGGCACAAGAAGGTGGCTGCTGGTTCCTTCGTCCTCAACGGCACGGGAGAGATGACAGGCCTCGCCTGGGTCACCGAATCAGGCTTCCTCGAGTATCCCATCGCCCTCTCGAATACGCTCAACGTCCCGCGCGTGGCCAACGGTGTGATGAGTTGGATGATCAGACAGTATCCAGAGATCGGCATCTCTGACGATACCCTCACACCGGTCGTGGCTGAATGTGACGATGGACGGTTGAATGACATCCAAGGCCGTCACGTGTCCGAGCAGGATGTGATGGCCGCGATTGACAGCGCGAGCAGCGGTCCCGTCAAGGAGGGCACCGTCGGGGCCGGCACGGGCATGGTCTCCTATGGATTCAAAGGCGGCATCGGCACCGCGTCGAGAAAGTTGTCTGAGAAAGAAGGCGGCTACACCATCGGCATTCTCGTCAATGCGAATCACGGCCGTAGGTCTGAACTGGTCGTCGCTGGGGTTCCGGTGGGGAAACTCTACGAGCCGCCACAACAACCTCAACAACAGTCTCAGGCGCTCTCACCCGGTCAGAGCGAAGGGTCGATCATCGTCGTCATCGCCACCGATGCTCCGCTCGACAGTCGACAACTCACGCGACTCGCGAAGCGCGCCGCTCTGGGCCTCGCCCGTACCGGCTCCACCGCTCGACACAGCAGCGGCGACTTCATGCTCGCCTTGTCGACGGCAAACGTCATTCCACACTATCCCAAAGATCCCACGTACCAACTGACTCATCTGGCTGATACCCATCTGAATCCGCTCATCACGGCCACCGTCGAGGCCACGGAAGAGGCCATCCTCAACGCCCTCACCATGGCGACGACGGTTACAGGTCGCGATGGGCATCGGATTGAGGCTATCGACCTAGGCCGCCTCCAAACACTCCTGTCCGGTTCGCGAAGCAACTGATCAACTAAATGTCTGAGCGTTTTTTGTCAGGTGAACTAAGCTTGCAAATATAGCGACTCCCTCGCTATCCTGCGAAAGTTAATAAGGAGGAATGGTATGGGCAACTACCAGATCGGCGGTGGACTCCAACTGCTGACGGCGGTGCAAAAGACAGAAGCCTTTGCTGAGTTCCTCAAGGAGAGGATGGTGCACGCGTTGGAAACCGAGGACCCGACCGAACTGCACTACCTCCTGGCACAAGTCGACGACTACCACTCGTATCTCTGGCGGTATTATAAGAAGCTCGCGCAGACCCGAGCCCAGCGGATGGATCCAGGGGTCTGATCGCTAGCCGTTTACTCACGCCTACACATGCCTGGTTTATCGTCATCTGCCCCAGCTGCTCCGCAGAACACGGCCTTCCGGTTTGCTAACGCCCTGGCACAAACGGGCGATACGGAAGCTGCTGCCCGGGATCTTGCCGATGCGATTCAGACAGAGCTTGGTGGTACACCGATTGATCTCGCCTGTGTATTCTTTTCTGCCCATCATGCGGCGCGAGCCGAGGTGTTGGCGAGTATGCTGACCGAGCGGCTTTGTCCTCGATTGCTCATCGGATGCAGTGGGGAGGGTGTGATTTCCGGAGCTGAAGAATTGGAAACGGCTCCGGCCGTGACCGTATGGGCGGCGGTGCTTCCAGGCGTTGGGCTGGACGCCTTTCAGTCAGCATTTTCACCCACGCAGGATCAGTTCCAACTCTCCGGATGGCCTCCGCCAGGTGCGGGGGATACGCCCATTCTATTATTCGCCGATCCCTTCACGACTCCCGTTCAAGAAATCCTTAGCCTCATCGATGAGCGATACACTGGCGCCAAAGTCATTGGAGGATTGGCTGGGGGTGGACACGAGGCCGGCATGAATCGGCTGATTCTCCACGAGCAGGTTCTCGACGGTGGGTTGGTCGGTGTCCGTCTGTCCGGACCGATTGACGTTCGCCCTATCATCTCCCAGGGATGTCGTCTCGTCGGCGAGCGGTTTGTGGTCACGAAGTCGGAAGGCAATCTCATCCATGAGCTTGGAGGGGCACCAGCGCTCGAACGGTTACAAACAGTGTTCGAAACGTTGGAGGAGGAAGACCGGAGCCGGGCCCATCGAGCCCTCCATCTCGGCATCGTGATTGATGAGCACCAGAATCGATTCGAGCGCGGCGATTTTCTCATTCGAAACCTCTTGGGGGCCGATCAAACGAGCGGGGCGATTGCGGTTGGAGAGGTGGTGCAAGAAGGACAAACGGTGCAGTTTCATCTGCGCGACGCGGAATCAGCCACAGAAGACTTGAACCTCCTATTGGCGACCGACCGAACCCGCCATCGGCATCCTGCTCTCGGCGCGCTCATGTTCAGCTGTTGTGGCCGAGGTCGAGGACTGTTCGGCAGACCCCACCACGATGCCGCAGCTGCGACCGACCGACTGGGACCGATTCCGATCGCGGGGTTCTTTGCACAAGGCGAGATCGGACCTATCGGCCATCGTAATTTCTTGCATGGGTATACCGCCAGCCTAGCTCTCTTTGCCGAGCGAGATTTGTAGCCAAACTCCAGTTGACCGAACAATCTCTCTCATGCCATACAGGTGAGACGAAGGAGACGCGCGATGAAATTTCTATTCATCTCATCAATGGTCACGTTGTTGGTTCTGACATCGATATTAGGAGGAGAACGTATTATGGCAGCGAGCGAAAAGGGGTCAAACGTGCAGGACATTACGACGTCGTCCGGGCTCAACTACGTGGATCAGGTGGTCGGAACCGGAGACGTGGCCGTGTCCGGCAAGACGGTGAGCGTCCACTATACCGGTTGGCTGGAGAACGGCAAAAAGTTCGATAGCTCCGTCGATCGTGGACAGCCATTTTCATTTCCTCTCGGCGGCGGGCGTGTCATTAAAGGCTGGGACGAAGGGGTGCAGGGGATGAAGGTGGGAGGCAAGCGCAAACTTACCATCCCATCCAATTTGGGCTATGGACCACAAGGTGCCGGTGGTGTCATCCCACCGAATGCCACGCTGATTTTCGACGTCGAATTGCTCGGGGTGCGATAACACGACCGTGCAGCAGACACCGCTCATCGCACAACATCGCGCCGCCGGCGCCAAGCTGGTCGACTTTGCCGGCTGGGAAATGCCCATCCAGTACAGTGGCGTGGTGGATGAGTATCACACGGTTCGGAGCAAGGCCGGTCTCTTCGATGTCAGCCACATGGGGCGCATTGTCGTCACCGGATCCGGCGCGGAGTCGTTCCTTCAGCGCATGACGACCAATGATCTCGCAGCGTTGCGGCCTATGCAGGCGCAGTACTCGATGGTCTGTAACGAGCAGGGCGGCATCAAGGACGATATCTTCGTCTATCGGTTAGCGAGGGCCGGGGAATTTCTGGTGTGTGTGAATGCGTCCAATCGAGAGAAGATTGTCTCGTGGCTGACGGAGCATAGCCGGGTGGTTTCTGACTGTCAGGTCTCCGACCGTTCCGCAGAGATCGCGCAGATCGCCCTGCAGGGCCAGGCGGCGCGAGCGATCGTCGCGGCGGTCGGATTGCCACAGTTGGAGCAGCTCAAGCTGAGAGAATCCACAATGGTGCGAGTCGCGAATGTGGAGTGCCTGGTTGCACGAACGGGCTATACCGGAGAATTCGGTTACGAGTTCTATGTGTACGGACCAGCCGGTCCAGTCTGGGACAAGCTGTTGGACACAGGCGCGTCGTTCGGGTTGAAACCGGCGGGACTCGGGGCACGGGATCTCCTGCGCCTGGAGATGGGGTATCTGCTCTACGGCAACGATATCGATGAACGCACGACACCGATCGAGGCCAGCGCAGAATGGGCCGTGCGGTTCGAAAAGGGAGACTTTATCGGCAAGCCTGCGTTGCTGACACAGAAGCAAGCGGGTGTGTCTCGCCGATTCGTGGGTTTTGAGTTACTCGAAAAAGCTGTTCCGCGCCATGGCTTCACCATCCTCTCGTCTTCGTCACCGCAGTCACCCATTGGAGAAGTGACCAGCGGCAATCTTTCCCCACTTCTCCAGAAGGGAATCGGCTTAGGGTATGTCTCTCCCAAGTATGCCGACCCGGGGACGGATCTCTTCATCGACATTCGAGGAAAAGCGGTTCCGGCCAAGGTGGTGAAGGCGGCATTCTATAAACGTCCCACCAAGTAATGGCCCCTCGCATCATCGGCGCCCTGCATCCAATGGAATGCTGATCACGGTCAACTGAGGAGAATCTCACATGGTTCGGAATATTTATACTGGGAAGGTCGTCACGCTGAATGTCGACACCGTACAATTACCGAATGGCGTGACGATTGATCTCGAGACCATCCGCCATCCGGGGGCAGCTGCGGTCGTGCCGATCAAAGATGATGGCACGGTGGTGTTGATTCGGCAGTTCCGGCATGCGGCCGGGGGATTCATTTATGAAATTCCCGCGGGCAAACTTTCTCCCGGTGAAGACCCATTGCATTGCGCGGCACGCGAGCTGGAGGAAGAGGTCGGCTATCGCGCGGCTTCGTTTGAGTTACTTTCCAGTATCTTTACCGCCCCGGGATTTGCAGATGAAGTGATCCACGTCTACAAGGCCACCGGATTGATAAAAGGCCGGCAGCAACTAGATCATGACGAAGTCTTGGAGATCGTCGAAATGCCGTTGACCGCTGCCATGGAAAAAATCGTAGATGGGACGATTCGAGATGGCAAAACGATTGTTGGGTTACAGGCGGTGTATATCAGAGGACTAGAAACAACCTGAGGGCACTCCACACAAAGAAGTGGAAGTGCCCCCAAAAGTCAAACCTCACCAGACGGAGGCTTACTTTCCACCCTTAGCCTTCTTCTCTTCGCCGAAGGTGTCGGCATGGCCGCCCTTCTTCTCTTCCTTCTT
>CAKKRK010000120.1 GCA_919902665.1 Nitrospiraceae bacterium | reverse complement strand
TGAACGCCGGACTGCTTAACGTGCGCACGTCGGCGAGCATCCGTTCGCTCGACAGGCCAGCGAGTGCATCAGACCATGCGCGCTGGTCTTCCTCCGATTGCGCGTAACCTCGGCTCCCCAAGGAAAGCAGAGGGAAGATGATTCCCAGGAGAATGATCACAACAATGGATGGGGAGCAGCTGCGCGTCGAGCCGTTCATAGAGTAAGCCTTTTAAGATGACACGGAACTATAACATAGACAGATTCGGTAACGCAGACTGACTCGTCGCAGAGCGGTTGCAGGCCAATCTACTTTGTGCGCGTGTTAGAGGTTGGGTCCATACAGCCTTGCCGTGGTTGACCCGACCGTCTTTGTCTCAACCCGCTTGTTCAGTGTCTCACGCCATCGGATTGCAAGGGCCGGACACATTGCGAGGCTTTGAGCGGCTTGAATATCATCAGTCCGTCGATGCATCACATCGTTTGCGGAGGCCACTGTCCATTCTGGGCAAGGACGTTCCACCAGTATCAGGCGTGACCTAGTCTGAACCGTTCCCTCTTTGATGACTCGGAAATACCATCCAGTCCGTCCGCTCTCTTGTACAAGGAGGGCCAGGTCCTTTCTGCGCCAGCGCCGAGCTAATTTCCAGCAGGGCTGCCGTGGCTGTGAGACCTGAACGAGCGCCGATCCCACTTCGAACATGTCTCCGAGGCAGACCTCAGTCTCAAGCAGCCCTTCTGTGGTGAAATTTTCCCCAAACGATCCGAAAGGAAATTCGGCCGCTCCCAGCACCTGTTGCCAATAGGGGTAATGTTCGACGGGATAGACGTTCACGGCCTTTTCAGGGCCACCGTGATTCTTTAGATCTGCCTGGCCATCTCCGTTCAGGTTTGTCGTGCCAAGCCAGACCGGGTCGGTGACAGGGAGCTTAAAAAACCCGGTTGTCCAAACCTCATCGAAGCGATCGGACGATTCTCTGCTCCCCACGGTCTGTGGTTGCCCAACTTGCAAGGAGATGATTGTTCCAACTACCTGATCTTTCATAACAGTCCCTTGCTTAGTGATCCATGCTGACCAGCGTACTAAAGTGATTGGGTAAGACTAGGTGGTCTTGCGAGGAGGCACCTTGCGCCCGTGATCGTCGCAATGGGTGCCGGTGATTGACTGCCGATCTGTGTCGATGTGGGCGAAGCAGCTGGGTGTACGTGCCTATAGGAAATTACTTGCACCAAGGAGTTCATGTGTATCAGCTTTATGAGAGCCCCGTTCGATTCAAGACCCCGCTCGACCGGTACCAGGCACAGAGACGTTTGACTCCACGTAATGTTGGCCCTGCTCCTCCAATGGCGACCGCATCAACGAGGCAATACCATGCGCTGGCGCCACTGGGTGGATTTCCTTGTGCCCATCCCAGGAGCGGGTCTATAGCTGCCCATTGCCACGCACCGACGGTCGTACCGATCAATTCAAGCCATGTCGTAATGAAAAATGCAGCGAGATAGACTAGCGGTGAACGACCTGTCACCAGCCAGATTAAGAATATGCAAAACAGCAACGCACCGACCGCATCCCCGCGTTCAGCATATCCGGTAACGCCCCAGATAGCCCAGGTGCCCCACACGCCTATGACAAACAGAGCAATTTTTCTGGGATGGCGTACAAAGAGGCCTGATCGTGCCAGCGCAACGGCGGTCAGGTACACCATGCCGTGGCCAGGTGGGACGTAAGCCGGTACATTCTCGAATCGGTAGGTGTAACCTCCCATGTAGATGGAGGCAAAATGCTCTCCTACCGTTGCAAAGATAACTGCAATCAAGACTTGTACTCGTGTTTCTTTATTTTCACCCAGCAATAAGGCTCCAAGAAAAACCCATGCCAAGGCTCCTAATGCATGCTGTCGCTCGACGCTGGCACTAATTTCGAACAAGGAACTTACGGCAACGCTCAGGAATGTAAACGCAGCGATAGCATAATCGCGTAGTCGATGCGTACTGGCCGTATTGGTGTTCGGAAAATGCCTGAGGGCGGTGCGCTTGACCCTATCGAACCAGAGTCCCGGAGAAGAAGTGGGTGAGGAAGCTTCCATATGTCACATGTGATCTGGAGGGTGGCAACTCAGGTAGGCTTTCAGGATCGCTACATTCAAGATTGTTCATCCTGCAGTGGAAAATACAGTTGGCATCATACAGGACCCCTATCGAACGGGCAAGTTCCAGGCAAGTGCCCGATGATCAGGTAATCATACAAGAAGCTATTCAGAATAGCTCTTTCAGGAGCCCCATCCAGACTTATGAACAGACACAAGGCTGCGGAGGCAACACACCGATGGGAAAAGAAGTAAAGAGATCAACGAGAAAATAGTGGAGAGAGGAGGAGGCGAATGAGTGAGGACGGGGGGCAAAGAAAAACGCCGGTTCGTCATTCCACCGTGTGATGGAGACGAACCGGCGTTTCCTTAGACCCAGACTACCTTATGCTCCCATCCGTGTGAAGACTGGGAGTACTGGAGCCCAGACTGGATTGATGAGTCGCTCACCAGAATCGGTCCAGGACAGGAACAATCCTGCAAAGCGCTGATCCGGATCGTGGAGAATGTCCACCAACCGTTGCACTTCCCACAGGACGTCCTTGGACTCGACTTTAATGTCAACTGTTTGGCCAGGCTGGATTGCGGCCTCGTAATCCATCGTCAGACCGGCTGGTGCAACCAGTTCGGCTGGATAGGCTGCATCAACCCTAGATGCACCAAACTTGTTGGTAAATCTGATGCCTGCTGTCGTGAACTCACCGATGGTTATCGGTGATGTGCCGTTATTGGTCGCATGAAGAACCATGCGCAACGCGCGGCCAGGAACATCGTACTCTGCATGAATAACGTCAACCGTCAGCGGGTTGGGCTTGATCGGCATCGGCTTGATCTTTGCCTCACCAGCCTGGAGAGGGACGCTAATCGGGTGCTTTGCTTCTGCAGCCATGTACCCGACGACCACAACAGTCAATGTGAGGACCAACACCGCAACACCAACTTTTCGGTCAATGGGGTCAAGCAGAATCTCGTCCCCATACGCCGCTAGGACTCGAGCGCGAATCAGATACATTGGTCTGATCGCAAAGTACCCGACCCAGAAGATTCCGAGAGCGATCCACCAGAAATGCCAGGCAATTCCAGTCATGCTTCCCATCGTCTCTGAGTCGAATGTTTCATTGGTCAGGGTCTTGATCGGATTGGTGAAATCCTCATAACGACCCGTGATGTCCATCCATCCACCTGGTCCCGCGATTGGACCGGCTTCCTTGACGGCAAACATGGGATGGATGTGATGGTGGCCGGGGAGTCTGGCCTTTAATTTAATGATGTACTCATAGTCACGGCCAATTTCCATTGGTCCCGAGACGAACATCGGCGTTCCATTGACTTTCGAGCTCAAACGCACGAAGACGGAGCTGGGGGACCCGACATTGATGAAGGTCCGGGTCGGCTTCACCACCGCACGAGGCCAATCCTCGGATAAGTGGAACTTTCCCTTCAGCTCTGTCTCACCATTGACTGGGGTCGACTTTCCAACCCATTCAGTGTCGTACCAATTCACAGTGCGCATCCGCAGGAATGGTTCCTGCGATCGCTCCCCGTGAGCGAATGCAGGGGCAATATCGAGAGCCGGCGTGGCTGCCAGCGTCACCACCCCGCAGAGTCTAATCATCCACAGTTTGAAGACGTGTTTGGCAGTCATGCTTTCCCCCCAGAAAGTTTAGCTTTGTCGCCTTGTGGTCCCAAAGTGGCGAATGCAAATACATCGTACACCTTGGTGGTGCGCTGTCTGTCATCGGTGATGTAGAAGTACGAGGTGCAGAAGAACTTCCCAAACTGCCACCACAGGATGTACGTCAACGATGACGCGAATGCGGCGAAGAACGCGGAGATCATGGTGCTGTGACCGCCGAATGTGCGCAGCGATCCAACTTCGATCATCCGAATGTACTCAGGAGTTCCGGTACGAACATACATGAAGCCCATGTAGTCTGCCCATGAGAGCAATGCGCCATCAACGACGATCGGCGTATGGCTATAGGCAAATATAGGCCAGTTGCTCGGATAGAACAATGCTGCGAACATCCATGCTCCGATCACTGCCGTCAATGTCCAGTTCCTGGTCAACAAGAG
>CAKKRK010000119.1 GCA_919902665.1 Nitrospiraceae bacterium | reverse complement strand
GCAGCCAATGCGGCTCGGCGGCCCGTAGTAACGGTTACTCGGACAGGCTCCTAGGAGGGGTCAATGGAATGTCCGAAGTGCAAAGGGATGATGATGTTAGAGCGGTTCTCGGATTTCTTTCTCGTCTTTTACGCATGGAAATGCATCAACTGTGGCGCCATGATCGACCGCACCATTTCCAACAACCGTAGAAAAAGTCTGGCTGCTCAAGAGTCACAGACCGTCGCCACTCGGTAAGCTCGTACCGTTCGGGCTCGGGTTCCGAGCCCGCAGGAACCCAGTGGTGGTCACGGCTGATCACTGGGATTTTTCCCATCGATTTATCAAAATCGTTGGCATCTATGCGGTCGAGTCAGTTGTGGAGCTGAATACGGGCGAGATAGGGATCGTCACATAGAAACACTGTATCACAAAATCACCACTATTCTAGACTCGCACAAAGCCAATATTGACCTACCCTCTACCACAACGAGAAACGATCATAAATAGCGGCCTTCCCTTCTCAGTGGCTATTTGCCAATGTACTTTCATCGTGTTCCAGCTAGTACAGTCGGGACATTCACTGATCTATGCTGATGATTGATGTCCTCAGACTTATCAGGAGAGGCCTCTTCTTGAGATTCCTTGATGAAGGCCTCACTTAAGAAGCTTCAGAAAACTATGGAAGAAAGCAGACACTAAACGAATGAAGGACTAGACCAAATATAAGCACTGCTTCTTATCAGCTCCCAAAATCACGAATATCTTTCTCCGAAGCTTCCAAGATCACACCATCCTCTTGCACCCAGAAACCTTCTGTTGATCTTCCCCCAATTTCGTGGACACCTGGTTACGCGACAGCCGTCCTCGCTTCGTACTCGGCCGGGGAGTGATAGCCGAGCGTCGAGTGGCGCCGCTGCCGATTATAGAACACCTCAATGTATTCGAAGATATCCTGTCTCGCTTCGTCTCGGGTGGCGTAGTGCCGATGATATACCAGCTCACGCTTGAGGGTCCCGAAGAAGCTTTCGACACAGGCATTGTCCCAGCAATTGCCTTTGCGACTCATGCTGGGAATGAGACCGTATTCATCAAGGACACGCTGCTAGCTCGTGGCGGCATACTGGGCGGATTCAACCGGTCGACGCAACACCTTTGATTGAGGAGGTGTTTATGGGG
>CAKKRK010000118.1 GCA_919902665.1 Nitrospiraceae bacterium | reverse complement strand
TTTCAAACTCTTCTTACGGTGCTTCTTTGGTTACGTTTCGCCCTAATTACCTAAAATTGCCGGTTCGGAAAGAATTATTTCAATTGAACAGGCTGTCGAAGAGGCACCAAGCGAGCCTGAAAAGAAGAGCGATACAACGGTTTCCGCCCCCCTTACAACCACAAACAACAGCGCAGCTACTGTAACGGAAGACCTCACCAAAATTTGTTTTTACATCACACCCATTGGTGAAGAGGACTCCGAGCAGCGCCGTCACGCGGATTTTATGATGGAGTACATTATCAAACCAGCTGTGGCTGAGTTTGGACTGACTGTTGTGAGAGCAGATCAGATGGGCAAGCCGGGAATGATCGGGAAACAGGTAATTGGGCATATTTTGAATGCTCGATTGGTGATAGTCGATCTATCGTTCCATAACCCAAATGTGTTTTATGAACTTTGCCTCCGGCATGTCACACGACTTCCTACGGTACAGGTAAAGCGTATGGTGGATACAATCCCATTCGACCTGAACCAATACCGCACTATTTCAATTGAAACCCGCGACCCCTATACGCTTATGCCAAAGATACAAACGTACACGGCTGAAGTTGCCAATCAAGTCAGGCGATCTCTCGAAGACGCTGAATATGGCGACAATCCCATATCCCTGTACTACCCAAGTACCAAGCTCACTTGGACTGACAAATAATCTCTTCCTACATCCATTCAGGAAAGCAGACATAGGGACAAGAGGAGCGGGGAAGTAAACCGGCCTCTTGGTTTACACCAATTCCAGCCGCAGCCGACGGCCAACAATGGCCGCCGCACGGCTCAAGGTGGCAAACGTCACGCCGGTCTCAAGTAAAAAGTAACTGCATCGCGGGAACAGCGCATGTCTGACATCTACAATCTCTACCGCTTCCTCACCGCCCAAGCGCCCACCTACGACACAATCCTCGATGAGCTGCGGGTCGGGAGAAAGACCGGTCACTGGATCTGGTTTATCTTTCCTCAGATCGCCGGTCTTGAATTGGCAACTAAGGTGAGTCTCAAAAACTTAACGTGAATCTTTTGGGACATACTCAAGATACCTTTTGCTAATTTGGTCATCAAACCACGAATCTGTATTGTATGCTAATTGGTAGGGCTAATTCGTTTCTGATGGTGGCAAGTGCTGGGTGGGGGGAAACACTGACTGTGTTCATGCTTGTTTCACTTGCCTGTATCTAGGGGAGGAGTTTTGCCCCATGAGTCTTCTTGCTGATCTCCATGCCGGTATTCATGGTCTGCAGTTCACGCCTCCATCTTCATGGCAGCTCGACGCTGACGAGGGTGAGTTTGCTTCTTTTCGCGATCCCACACATCGGGTCGATTGGTATCTGGAGTTTTCACCACTGATCGTTGATCTCTCAAACAGGCACGATGAGGTGTTACGAGAAGATCTTCGTCGCGACACGATTACAGTCTTCGAGTCTTACTTTGAGATGGCGAAAACTAAATCTCCCATTCCTCCTGTAGAGCAGGGCACAGATATCGATGCTGTCACGCGAGAGACTGTGCGCAACCTCCTCTCGTTACCACGGACCAAGCGAGATCCAAACTGGTCTCCAGTCGTTTCCATTGAACGAGCGACGATCAGTGACGTTCCAGTACTGGTGGTGATCCATCGACTGACCTACAGTGCCGGAGATGAGTTGATTGTCGGGCGGATCGTGCTCTCGCTTGAACAGGGGACGGTCTATCTGAGCGCACTTCGGCGAGCCAATATGACCGGGGTGCGGGAGAGCGTTCTCGTAATCACCCGTCAACAGCCGGAAGAGGATGGTGACCTTGGACTTTCTGAGGTTTCTCAGGCCATGATCGATGATCCCACGCTTGATGAAAAGTTCCCAGATCATCCCTTGAGTGCGATCCGGCGAGCCCTGCAGTGGGCTCTGACCACACCACTCAACCTGAGCATTCGGACTCCGCTTTCCCCCGAACCAGAAACACCGATGGCTCTCCCACGGTCTGGATGTTCCATCATTCCTCCACCTCGGTTTCGTGTCTGTCCAGCGATGACAACAAGGATGGATTCGTCACTCACCCCATTTATCCGTGCAACCGTGCCACAGAGGGGGTCCTATAGTTTTGATGTATGGCGAGTGCCTTCTCCGTCCATCAAGGGGCGGCACGTGATACAGAAATTGCGTCGTGTAGCTGAGAAGCATATGCATGAATGGGGACGCGACGGAGACTCAGCGGTTGAGTTCGAATGGGCAGAGTATTCGATACGTGCCGGTCTGCCAGGGGTGAGTACCTATGTCAGTTTCCATGTGAATGGCCACAGAAATCACGCGGTGGCGAATTGGTTTGTGGATCATGATGGCACTGTATTTCGTGTCTGCATAGCTGGTTCTATTTCCCGTTCGCGTGAAGAACTCACCACAGCTGTGAACGACAGCACGGCAACTTGGCATCGACTCCCTGAGGACGTGAGAACGCGATCACCGTGGTGGAAGCTGTTCTCTTCATAACGGGGTTCAGTGGAATTGGCTGCTAGAAGTGGTCGGACACCCCTAGCCTGGCATGGGAGGCTTGATACGTCATCTTGAGGTCACGGGCTGTACCCGTAAAGGAAAAACCGTCAGGTCTTGCAATGCATACTTGGCCGCAAATAGTTTATGACCGACGCTTACAACCTCCACCGTTTCCTCACCGCCCAAGCGCCTACCTACGACACAGTCCTCGCTGAACTACGTGCCGGAAGAAAGTTCCGCCACTGGATCTGGTTTATCTTTCCGCAGATCGCCGGTCTTGGTCACAGTGAAATATCGCAGAAGTTCGCTATTGCTTCGCTCGACGAAGCCAAGACTTATCTGCAACACCCTGACCTAGGTCCCAGGCTCAAAGCCTGTACGCAGCTTGTGCTCGATGTGAACGGTCGTAGCGCTGAGGAGATCTTCGGACATCCAGAGGGGGATAAATAGGGTCTGGCATGCATATGGACTTCTTCTCGAATGCGCAGGCACTAAAATCACTTCGCATTCGTGGGGCGAGGCATCGTCTGCCGTGCGGCGCAACCGGCCTCTTGGTTTACACCAGTTCCAGACGCAGTCGACGGCCCACAATGGCCGCCGCACGGCTCAAGGTGGCCAGCGTTACGCCGTCGTTTGTGGGATCGAGCAAGCGGTTGAGCTGCACCCGGCTTGTTTCCATCCGCCGTGCCATTTCCGTCCGGGTCAAGTTCTGTTCTTCCATCGCCTGCTGAATTTGCCACGCGACAACTTTCTTGATGGCGGCGCTGGTCGTCTCCTCATACAGGCCTTGCTCTTTCAACCAGTCCTCAAACTTGCCGCCGATATGGGGATTCTTGCGCTTCTTCATGATTGCACCTTTTTCATCCGTTTCGCAGCGATCTGTAAATCCCCCGCCGGGGTCTTCTGCGTCTTCTTGATAAAGCCGTGCAGCAATATCAAGTCGCCGCCACCGACACAGAACAGCACCCGCGCAATGCGGCGGCTGGACAAGGTCGAGCGGACTTCCCATAACCCCGCACCCAAGGATCGACACAAGGGCATGCCCACCGGCCAGCCAAATTCTACGGCGCGGATGTCGTGCCCGATCTGTTGACGATCAGGGACGGGAAGCCGCATCAGCCAGTCACGCACCGGATTTGCGCCTGCTCCTGTGACATAAAACCTGGCGGTAACACGCTTCACTTGCATCGCGCTCCCTACGTTCTCCATACCGTACCATCTTTGGTACGCCTGTCAAGCCCATAATAATCGCTTTGGTCTGGTCATTCCCATGGCATGACGAAAGCCGCCATTGCTGGCCGGGTGCGGCATGATCGCCGTGCGGCAACCAGCCTCTTGGTTAGAGCAGGGGGCTAGTCCTGAAATTCTTCGACGGAGACCATTTCCAGCTCACCGGAAATATGTGGATGTGAAGTCAGGTCTGAAAATTGACTTATTCTCGAATGCGCAGGTACTAAAATCACTTCGCGGCGCACGGTGGTTTCAGGGAAAAAGAAAATGCTTCGCGGGCACTGCCCATGACCGACGGCTACAACCTCTACCGCTTCCTCACCGCCCAAGCGCCCACCTACGACACAGTCCTTGATGAGCTTCGGGCCGGGAGAAAGTCCAGCCACTGGATCTGGTTTATCTTTCCCCAGATCGCCGGACTTGGTCACAGTAGCATGGCGCAGCAATTTGCCATTGGCTCACTCGATGAAGCCAAAGCCTATCTGCAACACCCAATCCTAGGCCCCCGGCTCAGAGCCTGTACGCAGCTTGTGCTCGACGTGAATGACCGCAGCGCCAAAGAGATTCTCGGATATCCCGACCATCTCAAATTCCGGTCCTGCATGACCTTGTTTCTGACTGCTGCCACCGACAACACCCTCTTCAACAACGCCCTGCTCAAATACTTCGACGGCAAGCCCGACCAATCGACTCTCGATATCCTGGCACAGCAATCGTTCTAGAGCAGATAAAAGGGCAGGAACAATGACACCCCTCAACGGGGACCGGACCCCATAAACCGATCATTCCTACTTGGGCTTGACCGGGAGGGCCGATTCTCTTGCACCAACAGGTGACGGTCAGTTAGGCTAGGTGCATGGCGCTCGATCGGATACAGATTGATCCAGGTGTTTGCAGTGGGAAAGCCACGGTGCGGGGCCTTCGCATCACTGTCGATTTCGTGCTGAAACTGTTGGGCGATGGCTATACAGCCACGGATATCGTGCGGGAGTATCCGGAACTTGAGGTGGATGACGTGTACCAGGCCGCGAAGTATGGGGCCTGGCTTGCCAGTGAGCGCACCTCTGCAGCTTCATGAGGCTATTGGCCGACCTTCATATCGCTCCTCGAACAGTTGAATTCCTCCGGACACTCGGTCACGACGTGTGCCGGGTGACCGATCTCCTTCCTGCAAATGCATCAGACCAAGCGATTGTTGAACGGGCGGCACAAGAACACCGAATCATTCTGACCCAGGATCTCGATTTTTCCTCGATCATTGCGCTCTCAGGTCGGCCAGGGCCGTCACTCCTTTCACTCCGCCTGACTTCCTCAAAGGTTGAGCTGGTCAACTCCGTCCTCCAGCGCATACTGCCCATTCTCGAATCTGACCTTGAGCATGGTTCGATCGTGACAGTTGAAGACCAGCGCATTCGCCTTCGTTGGTTGCCGCTCGATCCAGCAACCTGATTGAGCGACCGGCTTGCACATCCCAACCCCGCTCGCCGACTGATTGACAATCCTCCATCAGAGACTTATCGTCCTCCACGCTGGGCACTGTCCGGCTCGGAGATCCCACAATGGACAATTCCCCTTCTTCGCCTCCTTCCTCCAATTCTCACAACGCGTTGGAGCAGATTACCCTCCAGATGGCGTCGAGTCTCGACCTTCAAGAGGTCCTCACCACCGTCACGCAAGGATTGGTCGACGAGCTGGACGGCGCCTTTGCCCGTATCTGGCTGTTAGGTCCCGGCGATCTCTGTGCTGAGTGTCACAAAGTGGCAGACTGCACGAATCGGGCTCGTTGCCTCCACCTTGAGGCGAGCGCGGGGCTCTACACTGACCTCAACGGGGAATATCGTCGTATTCCGCTGGGGGCGCTCAAGATCGGAAAGATCGCGCAAGGCTTTGGACCGATGCAGACGAACGACGTGCTCGGCGACGATCGGCTTCCGAATAAGCAATGGATCAAGGACCACGGGCTCCGGTCCTTTGCCGGGTATCCATTGAAATTTCGCTCGGATCTGCTCGGCGTGATTGCGATGTTTGGGCGACGGCCCTTGAGCGAAAAAGAGTTCGAACGCTTGGCAGTCTTTGCCAACCAAGCCGCAATTGCGATCAAGAACGCGCAGCTCTTTACAGAAGTCGCACAACTCACACATCGACTTGAGGCGGAGAATCTCTATCTTCGCGAAGAGATCAAACTTGACCATAATTTTGAGGAGATCGTCGGTGAGAGTCCGAGCATCAAGGCTGTGCTCCGCCTCATCGAACAGGTCGCACCGATGGATTCGACGGTCCTGATCCGGGGAGATACAGGGACCGGCAAAGAATTGCTGGCCAGGGCCATTCACAACCTGAGCCCGCGAAAAACCCGTTCGCTGGTGAAGGTCAACTGCGGAGCGATCCCCGCGAATTTGGTCGAAAGCGAGCTCTTCGGCCATGAGAAGGGAGCGTTCACCGGAGCAGTACAACGCCGCATCGGCCGATTTGAGTTGGCGGACGGTGGGACCATCTTCCTGGACGAAGTCGGAGAGTTACCGCTGGACGCACAAGTCAAGCTGCTACGAGTACTACAAGAAAGGGAGATTGAACGAGTTGGAAGCGGCCATTCGATCAAAGTCGATGTCCGAGTCATTGCCGCGACGAATCGAGATCTTCATGCAGCGGTGAAGGCCGGTTCCTTCCGGGCCGACCTTTTGTATCGACTGAACGTGTTCCCGATCGACGTGCCACCTCTGTCCGCACGTGCCTCTGATATCCCACTCTTGGTCAACCGATTTGTCGCCAAGTTCTCACACAAGATGGGCAAGAAGATCGATGGCGTGTCGCAATCAACCATGGATCGCCTCATGAAATACTCCTGGCCTGGTAACATCCGGGAGTTGGGAAATGTCATCGAACGGGCCACGATCCTCGCCAAGGGACCGATGCTTCAGATCGACGATGTGATGCTCCAGGGAAACTCCGCCCCGCTGTTGCCGGTCGCCGATTCCCTGGAAGAGGTGGAGCGAGCTCACATCCTCCGCATCCTTCAGGATACGAACTGGGTCATTGAAGGGAAGCAGGGCGCCGCGACGCGACTTGGTCTCCATCCCAACACCCTTCGATCCCGGATGCAGAAACTCGGCATCAAGAAACCTCTCCCCACCACATAGCAATACATCTCACGTTCCACTCCCACGAGATATCGTAGCTCCACGATATCTCGTGGAGGCGTCTCTCTTTCCCTCTGCTTCATCTTGCTGCGAATAGGGCGGCAACTACCTATTTCTCCAGCACTTTATCGTGTTTCACGGATCGTCGTGACGCGTGGCACCGGCCTTGCCATGACAGATAGATATCGCGATCGATCCGTAGAACACAACAAGGCAAACAGACATCCACAATCTCGTGAGTGTCATTCAATCAAGGGAGAACCCATGAAAACAGCGATCATCATTCTGTCCGATCCGAAGAGTGGTTCAGAGGAAGCGCTTGGGCGAGTCTTTAACGCGCTGGCGCTCGCGTCTGAATGTAAACAGAAGGGCGATGACGTCGCCGTCGTCTTCAATGGCGCCGGTACTCGTTGGCCGGCTGAGCTCACCAAGCTCTCACACCCAGCCAATGGTCTCTACAATTCGGTGCGTGACGTCGTGCAAGGCGCCTCGTGCGGCTGTGCCGAGGTCTTTGGGGCGACAGAAAGCATCAAGGCTTGCGGGGTGCCGATTGTGAAAGACCACGCACTGGCCGGAACGGCAGGTCTCTTGAGCCTGCGTCGGTACGTCGCCGAAGGGTGGACTACGATCGTGTTCTGAGATTGAGCTTGAGAGGGCATGCGGCGTGACCCGTCGTCATGTCCGCTCGACAGGGAGTACACAACCATGGCGTTGAAATACTTGGAGCTGGCGATGACGGATGCCGTACATCGCGCACAGACGCAGTACTACGGACGAGCCGTGCACATCCCAGGGGCGCCCGAACGAGATCCATTAGGTCAAGACGAGGCTGAGTTTATTGCAGAGCGTGACAGCTTCTATCTGGGTTCGATCAGCGAAACCGGATGGCCCTACGTTCAGCATCGTGGTGGACCCAAGGGGTTCTTGCGGGTAGTCAACGAGACGACGTTGGCCTTTGCCGACTACAAGGGCAATCGCCAGCTACTCACAACCGGCAACGTGTCAGTGAACGATCGTGTGGCGCTGTTTCTCATGGACTACCAGAACCGAGCACGCTTGAAGATTCTTGGTCATGCCCGTGTGGAAGATGCTCGCGCCCATCCAGAACTCGTCGCACAGCTCGCCGATCCCAAGATGCAGCAGGCGGTGGAGCGGCTGGTCTTCATCGACGTCGTGTCGTTCGACTGGAACTGCCCGAAGTACATCACGCCACGGTACTCGGCGGAAGAGGTCGAAGCGTATGTGGGTCCGCTCAAGAGCCGGATTGCCGAGCTCGAAGCCCAACTGCATACGGCGACATTGTCATGACATTCGCAACAGACGCTCGTTTTCTATCGAAGGAGTTGAAACCATGAAGGTCACACAGATTTGGCGCTATCCGGTGAAGTCGATGGCCGGTGAACAGATAGATCACGCGCGCATCGGACCACTCGGCATCGAAGGAGATCGCGTCGTGCATGTGGAAGACGAGGACGGTCATGTGATCACGTCCAGAACACACCATCGGTTACTCGGTCACCATGCCACGCTCAATGAATCCGGCGAGCCCGTGGTCGATGGGCTGTTATGGAGTAATCCCAAGGTCCGCACAGATGTTGAGTATATCGTGGGGCCTGGTGCCAAGCTGGTACGCGATGATTCCAGCGACCGCTTCGACGTGCTGCCGTTGCTGGTCGCGACGGACGGAGCGATTGCGGCATTCGGACGTGATGGCCGGCGCCTCAGACCGAATCTGGTCATCGGCGGGGTCGAGGGTCTGGCTGAGCGCTCATGGCCGGGGCAGTGCTTGCACATCGGAGACGTCATCATCGGGATACAGGACTTCCGTGGGCGCTGCATCATGACGACGTTCGATCCCGATACCCTGAAACAAGACCGTCAGGTGCTGACAGACATCGTGCGGAGATTTGACGGCACGCTCGCCCTGAATTGTTTTGTGATCCGGGGCGGAGACATTCGAGTCGGCGACACGGTTGAGCTAGCCCGGCATCGTGAATGCGAGGCCGTTCGTACGTAGAGGGACCAACGTTTTACCATCACTTGTGTGGGAGCTTCTGGCTTTCACACATTATAACGCCGCAAGGCATAGAGGGAGGAATCATCATGGGCAAATCAGTGAAGGACACATTGGAAGAAATGTTGGGCATTTTGAAGCAGGGTCAAATGACCGAAGGTCAGAAGATCTACTTTGCGGATTCGGTCGTGACACAGGAAGGCAACCAGCCACCCGTCGTGGGCAAACAGGCCTCTATTGAAAGACTGGACAAATTTAGAGAGACGATTGGAGTGGCGGCATTTGTCAGCTACGCCATCGGTGCCGTGGCTATTTCTGGAAATACCAGCTTCTACGACTCGGTGCTGACCGTGAAATTGAAGAACGGGGAAACCATCAATCTTGAACAAGTCGTCAAGACTGACTGGCAAGACGGCAAGATCGTCAAAGAGCGTTATTACCATAGCTGATCACGCGTGATGTCGCGTGGGAGCGGGTGGCCCATGCCATTCGCTCCCTCATTGAATCTCAGTGCAAGAAGGTCATCATCATGAACCCTATCGACCAGCCCAGACATCCCTTTCCCCCATTCGATGCCGAGTCCGCGACCCAGAAAGTACGCATGGCAGAGGATGCTTGGAATACGCGCGATCCCGAAACGGTGTCGTTGGCCTACAGTACCGATAGTCAGTGGCGAAATCGGTCAGAGTTCCTAACGGGACGGGAGGCTATCGTTCAGTTCTTAACGCGCAAGTGGAGCCACGAACCAGACTACCGCTTGATCAAAGAACTGTGGGCGTACCACGATAACCGGATCGCCGTGCGCTTCGCCTACGAGTGGCGCGATGCTTCAGGCCACTGGTTCCGATCCTACGGCAATGAAAACTGGGAGTTTGACGACAATGGCCTGATGCGGCGGCGTCTCGCGAGCATCAATGACGTGCCGATCTCGGAGAACAATCGCAAGTTCCTTTGGCCACTCGGTCGCCGGCCAGACGGTCACCCTGGGCTGTCTGAGCTTGGTCTCTAGCAAAGCTGCGCAACCCTCACAGCATTGAGCTCATGGGGGCTCTCAGAGGGTCTATTGTGGACAGCAAGAGGGGCCGTGCAAAGGGTGGTCTTCCTTTCTCATCCAAATGGCATCACTCCTCCATCAACCTTCGCCCTTGAGGGCATGCTCGATGGTCTCTCACTTCGCGTGTCCAAAAACACCGATACGAGGCTTACGAAACTGGCCACAACATCATCCCTCAAGAACATGGTGCGAATGGCCGATAAGCTGTAGGAAACTCTCACAACCATGGAGCAGACATGCTGACAGCAATCGGCGATGTGATGCGGCGCGTGTATGAGCGCGGATGGGTGACGACGAGAGATGGAAACATCAGCATGCGGAAACGCGAGGGGAAGTATCTCTACATTACCCCCTCAGGCTGGCGCAAAACGATCGTGCATCCAGAGCATGTCGTGCGGATCGAGATTGTGAAGGAAGCGCAGACGGGTGAACTCATTCCGAATGTCCGCGAGGGCCAGCAACCGTCCGGAGAACTCTGGATGCACTGGAACCTGCAGCGTGATGCGAGAAAAACCAGAACGGTTGTGCATGTCCATGCCACACACATCGTCGCCGCCATGTATGCCGGTGTCGACTTGCAGGCGATCAGCGCAGAGTTTCCCGAGATCTCACGCTATACCAAGGTGGGACCGACGGTGCCCGCGTTGCCGGCCCTGTCACGTGAACTGGCGGACGCCACAGCTAAATGCTTCGGTCTCGGGAAAGACGGGATGCTGGACTTTGATATCGTAGGGCAGGCCAACCACGGTGTCTGCGCCGTCGCGACCGATCCATGGGCGGCCTACGAACACATCGAGCGCCTCGACCATATTTGCGAGATTGTCCTCAAAAGTGGTGTCACTCGCCCTCACCATTCATGACTGTTCGTGGAGAAACCGTGCGATAGCCCGTTCCTCATGAAAGGCCTCTCGCATCTATCCGCACTGCCATTTCGCCTCACACTTCACAAGCGACGAATGGTGAGAAAGTACGGCGAATCTACAATTGCAACAGACGTTGCCATCCACCTTACAACACGTTGCAGCGGATCACGCTCCAGGTGGCATCACGGCTCGACCCTCAAGAGATCCTCACCGCCATCACGCAGAGATTAATTGAGGGAGTGAAGTGGATCCAGGCAACCCTCACAGCATCAACCTCATGGGGCTCTCAGAGGGTCTATCCTAAGCAGTAAGAGGAAGGGGAAAACGTTGGCCGATACGTGAGGTAGGCGGCAGGTCGGCGCGCCTATGACGCACCGACCTAGAGTCAGAAGGAACTGCTTCGCACCTTACTTGCCCACAACGGCGTCTTTAAGTTTCTTCCCCTCGTCCTTCGCTTCTCCTGCGTTTTTCATCGCATCTTGCGCCTTTAGATCCTTGGCACTTTGTGCGGTCTCACCACCCTCTTTTTTCACGTTCTCCGCTTGACCTTTCACGGCCTCAACTTTCTGCTTCATAGCACCCATATCGACAGCCCAGGCCGATGTGCTAAGGCCGACGAGAAACACCGTCACCACTGCGCTCACTTGAGCCGTTTTCAATTTCATCACAATCTCCTTTCAACCGAATCACCGGTGATCATGGAAGGAGCTGCGACCATGTCGCAGCTCCTTCCCTACATTACCCGGCTACTTCATGACGCTGATTTCTACCCGGCGGTTCTTCGCCCGCCCCTCGGTGGTGACATTCGGCATCACTGGCTTCGTATCAGCGACTCCCATTGCATGGGCGCCAGGGAGCCCGCCGTCTGCCAAAGCTTGTGCGGCGTTCGTGGCTCGTGCTTCGGACAATTCCTTATTGGTCGGGAACTTCTTCTTCAGTGCACCGAGGATCGGCCGATTGTCGGTATGGCCTTCAACATGAACTTTATACTCCGGGAAATCCTTGAGGATAGAACCGACCTGTTTGAGCGCATCGGCTCCAGCCGGCTTGAGCTGGTCTTCGCCCGACCCAAAGAGGTAGCCGGAAGCCAGGTTGATGAGCAATCGTTCGTTATTCAGATCGACCGTGATGTTTTTTTCATCGATTTGCGGCTTGAGCGCCCTGATCAATCCGCGCTCCGCCTGCTTCAATTTCGCCATCTCTGCGGAGAGGTCGCCCCGTAGCCCAGAGAGCTCCTTGTCACGATCGGCTAATTGGGACTCAAGGTCGGAGTTGCGTTGCCTCAACGCTGCTAACTGTGACTCCGACTCCGCCGCCAGCCGGTCATGATCCTCGTTGTGTAGCCTCGCCGCATCCAGTTCCGCTGCAAGCCGATCTTTCTCACCCTGTGCAGCCGACAGCTGACCAGCGAAGGCCGCATTGTCACCGGCTCCAGAACGAAGTGCGGCAATTTCCCGATCCCGGTCGGCAAGTTGTCCCTCCAGATCGCTGACGCGGCTGCTGAGGGTTCCGTTTTGCCTTCGCGCCACTTCCAGTTCCTCGGCCAATCGTGACCGATCTCTTTCCAGAGCCGCTAGACGAGCGGCCATTTCCTGTGATGCATCGGGTGCCACAACTTTGGTGGTGGAGGGACACCCAGCGCCTTGGTGATACCCGTACCATTTTTTATCGATACAGACGGTCGGCTGCTTGATATAGCCGTCAGAATGCTTCAGAGAAGAACACCCTACCAGGGCGACAAGTCCTGTCATCAGTAGGACGCCTTTACCTAATCGCATGAGGACCTCCTTCGTATCGTTAGAGCAATCAGGAATGGGCCCATCGCCCTCCCACGCCGTATTGCTGGTTATACCGCCGATCTTCATTGGCGGTGCTTGAGGAGATCGCGGATCTCCGTCAACAACTTCTCCTCATTGCTCAGCGCCGGGGGAGGCGGCGGTGGGGCTGCAGGCGTTTCTTTCTTAAATCGATTCACCTGCTTGACCAACATGAAGATGACGAAGGCAACAATAATGAAGTCGAACACGCTCTGTAGAAAAACGCCGTAATTAATCGTCGGGGCCCCAGCAGCTTTGGCTGCGGCTAGAGACGCGGGGGATGTTCTGGACAAATCAATGAAGAGGCTTGAAAAATCTACCTTGCCCATCAGTAACCCAATAGGCGGCATCAGCACGTCGCTGACCAGTGACGACACGATCTTCCCGAATGCACCCCCGATAATGACACCGATCGCCATGTCGAGGACATTCCCCTTCATGGCGAACTCTTTGAACTCTTTCAGCATAGTGTTCCTCCTTATAAGAACGCAGCTCCGTGCGAGGCTGCACGCAGCCTATCGTGTGCGGGTGGTGTCGAACGCATACCCCAAGGTGAGCAAGTATAAGTTATCGGTATCGCCCGTGCCGGCAGGCGGCCGATTGTTATACCGGGTGGTCACCTGGAATCCGCTCGCCAGACCGGCCAAAATCTTCATGCGAACCCCGTTATCCATCGTAAAGAAGAAGTCCGATGCGTTCTGGACCGAGGGGAATATTTCATTGTAATGGTACAGCGTGACACGGCCATCGAACAGCGGCCAATCCCATTTCATCGCGACGCGCGCGCGAAAGCTCCCCCGATCAGCAGTGATGCTATTATCCCGGTAGTCCTCGTTAAAATACGTTGGACCGGCTTCGGCGTAGAAGGTCATATCCTTAAAAACACCCTTCAGATCTCCACGCTCAAGAAACTGATACCCAGGTCCGGTGGAGATCGCCGTTCTCAGCTTGAGGTTTTGTAGGAAATCGTTTTCCACATAGGCCGACGCAAACCAGAAAAACCGCTTGGTGATAAAGAAGTCCAGCTTGATCGTTCCTCGCGCATTCCTTACCTGTAAGCTGCCGTTGTTGTCTCCATTGACGTAGCGGCCCAGGAGGGTCAGCCGGAGCTGCTCACTGCGTGCCACAAGATCTCCTAGAATACTGACGTTTCGAAGATGGCTGTTTCCCACGGATTGCGAGTAGCCCGCGTTGAGGCTCCCGGTATAGATGACCGGCGCCTGAACAATCGGATTCACGTGAGTCACGGCATTGATCGGAACCGTCATCGTATCTCCGCTTGGGCCGGCTTTCACCTTCATCGTCCCCGGTTCCCCTTCCTCAACCGTTCCGTTAAGGATCGTCCCTTCTTTTAGATGAAAGGGAATGGTGTGGGAGACGGCCAACTTGCTCACTTCCGCCCACTTCAGCTTGATGATGTCTCCCGCCAAAGCGTTCTTAATCTGTAAGATGCCGCCCGACATCTCGATCACTTCACCATAGATGATGCTGCCATCTTTCAATGTCACAACATCAAGGTTCGGCGTTGTCGCGGACGCCCCATCATCGGCACAAACCGATGTCGCCATGGCACCTAGAGCCAAGACCGCGACCAGCAGCATGAGTGGCTTCATTGATCCTCCTTCGTATTGCTAAGTAGTTAGATTAGGGTGAGTCGCTGTTGGGTTTATACCTAGTTTACCGTGACACCGCAAGAGGCTGCTGTCTGTCTGTGCGAGACCCAGCATAACGCTCTTCAATGTCCAGACAGAGGAGAACGCCATGGCGTAGCTCCATACTGGTCTAGCGACTCTAAGCAATGACGGCCATGGAGTAGCGATTCGTGGTTGAGACGGTCCGGCTTCACGATCACCAGATCGTCTCCATACAGGCCTGATACGGTTCTAGTTCTGATAACAATCGCCTTCAGGTCCATGCCGATCCGTTCCCAACTGCACATAGTATCGTGCCGCTTCGGATCGTCTGGATATCTTCAAACGCTTGTAGATTCTTTGTAAGCGATTGGCCACCACACGAGGCACAAGATTCAATTCTTGTGCAATCTCCTTGTTTGTCTTCCCGGTAGCCACCAGAGAGAGTAGCTGCCGATCATCTTTCGAACAGCTATAGGGGATCCGCTGTTGTCCAGCCAATCCTCCATCCCGCACCCATGTAATGACTTGCTGAGTCAGCTGCTGATCCATGATTGCCTCCCCGGTCGCGACGACTTCAATGCTCTTCGCAACCACATTGGCGGCTGCAGTCTTTAAGAGATACCCCTGTGCCCCGGCTAGAATGGCGGCATGTAAGAGGTTCTTGTCGTCATGCGCGGTGAAGAACAGCACACCGATGTCCGGATGTGACTCTCGGATGGCTCTGCACAGGTCGATTCCACTCGCTTGCCCAACTCGCACCTCCAACACCACCACGTGTGGGCGGTGAGTCTGGATTGCGGCCAGAGCATCGGCTCGAGTCATTGCAATGCCGACAATGTCAATGTGGCTATTCTTCGAGAGAACAGTCTTGAGTCCATGGAGAGTCAAGACAGAATCATCGATGAGCAAGACACGAATTGGGTTTAGTTTTCGAGTTGAGGTGTCCATGAGATGGTTTCCATTGAGTGAACGTTCTATCGGCTCAGCAAGCCCGGTCGAGGAAGTGGCTAAGAATTTGGTGCTCATAAGCGCCTCACGTTGTTCATTGTGGTGATTTCACCGACCATGGATTTCATGATTGCGATGAGACCCACTTCGGACTCAGAAAGCCCCTGCTCCGTGGGTAAGGCTTCAGTCCAACCCAGTTCAGGAATATATTGTTCTACGCCTGTCACCGTCCCCTCTTGTGCTTCGTTTGTGTTGATGACCGTGCTCCAGAGCGACCGGAAGCTGACGTGATCGTCGGGGAGCGATCGAGATCGGACGAATTTAACACCCGGCAGAAGTTGACAAAGAAATCGACGAATGCACTGATCAGCAATTCGCGACGCGCCAATTCCTCAGTTCCTGTTACCTGTTGCCACTGACCGTTGATTCGCCGCAAGACGACCAATCGATGCGTGTTCACTCCTGCGTGAGATTCCGTGGTCAGCAGGTAGTCCTGTCCGTTGTAGTCTTCGACGAGTAGCCCTGGTGTAGTCATGCCTCTTTACCTCTCTCATCGTATTTCTAATTGCTAATCGCACTTGCAACGGATACTGCCGACTTCCTCTTGATGGCATGGCATGATTACAACCCCCGTGCCACATCTCTAAACGGGTGAAGGCCTCTACATAATCAATCGGTTGCATTGAATAGATGGATTGGCGAGACCGTCTCCGTTGTGTCGGCATGAGACAACGGACTGTCTCATGAGACAGTCATAGGATAGTGAACCGCGCTTACGCTACGGGGGTGGAGGAGAATGGGTGAGCACGGCCGTCATCAGCCGGATCCCCAAGTGCACTGCTGGGGAGAAAACAGGCGGTCCTTGTGCTCGGCCTAGCGAGGATCGATATCTAGCTCGACAAGGCGGCGATAGAACGTCGCCCTACTGACTCCCAGCCGTCTGGCGGCCTCCGTCCGATTGCCTTTGGCATCGGAAAGCGCCGCGAGGAATCGAGATTTCTCATCCCTGTTCGGCAACGGAATCCACACGGAAGAACTTGGGATAACGGGGGCACTGATGATCTCCGGCGGGAGATCAATGGGAAGAACCTCTTTTGCCTTGCAGCTGATCACTGCAAATTCGATGGCACTCTTCAGTTCACGCACATTACCGGGCCATGCGTGGCTCATGAGAAGCCGAAGGGCGTCGGGATTCAGGCGCTCGATCCTCTTTCCAGTGGCGGTGCAGATTTGCCCAAGAAAGGATTGGGCAAGAAGCGGGATATCCTCGCGTCGTTCACGTAAAGGGGAAAGCTGGACTCTGGCAATACGAATTCGGTAGAGCAGATCCGCTCGGAAGGACCCACGAACGACGTCTTCACTCAAGTTATGGTGGGTGGCCGCTACGACACGCACATCGACTTTGCGAGGCTTGGCTTCTCCCAGTCGTGTGATCTCCTTCTCCTGTAACACCCGCAAGAGAGCCGTTTGGACTTGCGGCGGAATATCCCCGATTTCGTCGAGGAATAACGTGCCACCCTCTGCAGCTTCGAATAATCCTTGCTGATCATTCACCGCCCCGGTAAAGGATCCACGCTTGTGGCCGAAGAGTTGGCTCGTCAGAATCGAGTCGGTCAATCCGGCGCAATTGGTAGCGATGAACGGCTTCTGCTTTCTCGCACTGGAGAAATGGATGGCTCGCGCGATCAGTTCCTTTCCAGTCCCGGTTTCTCCCTCGATCAAGACAGTCGTATCGACCTGCGCCACGTCTCGCACAAGTTGGTACGTGCGAAGCATGGTGGGACTCTTCCCCACCAGATCGTGGAACGAGGCCTGCTCGCTGAGTGCCTGACGGAGCGTGTGCAGCTCGGTGCGATCACTCAGCACCACGATCTGCCGACCCAGATGGCGTGGATCTCGATGGATCTCCAGCTCAACCCACGAGGGATGAGGTCCCTCGATATACAACGGGCCGACTGTCCTGTCGGTTGAGGAGGCATCAATCACCTCTCGAATCATCGAGCGATCCTGCCGCTGGAATGGAAGCGCCTGTTCCCACACCTGACCGATCACCTGCTTGGCCACGAGTCCTAGCATCTCAAGTCCTCGATCGCTGGCGAACGTGATGCACCCCCGTTCGTCGAGAACAAGCGCCGCGAGCCTGAGGTGCTGAAGAAGCGCCAGCGCGTCGTCCTTGGTTCGTTCGCTGGCTTCCAGCTGACCCATCAGGCTAGTCTCGGCCTTGCGGTGGGACTTCGCGGTGACATCTTCAGCCAGCATCTTGTCCCTGGCCCGCTGCACGATGGCGTGCATCTGCTCAAAGCCGGACCCCAGACGCTCAATGAGTAACAACTTCTTGGATCCAATCGACAGCGCGGTAGCCTCCAGTGTCATGGTGCCGCCCTGCCGATCAGGTTCCGTCCATGGGCCCGACTTCTCAGTTACGCCCGACTGACCTCCCCAGATTGGGTGAGCCCCGACAAGATAATCTCGCAAGAACGGAGAGCATTGGCCCAGGTCTAGCACCGTACCGTTCGCCGGACCGACCCACATGCACCACCAATCAGGCGGGAGGCCTTGAAGCCGAAATTCGGCCGAATCCTCCTCGCGCTCAAACACCACCATGTCGAGAGTGGAGAGAACAGCATTGAACAGGGATTCGTTGTGCAGTGCGAGGTTGTCTGGCCAGCTTTTCATAACGAATCACTGGGGATCGGAGATGTCTGTACGATCTGGGTTGCCAGCTTCACAAATAACTCTTCGACTCCCTGCCCAAGCTTGGCACTGCCGAACAGGACCGTCCAGCCTCCTTCGCGGAGCTGCTCGATCACACCCTCGTCGATTTCCCACTCCGATCGAACATCCGCCTTGTTGATGATCGAGACAAACGGAACCGCCCCTACCGCCTTTGCCGCGGTCTGCTGCAGCGCGATCGCCGTGTCCAATGTGGCTTTTCTGGTGCCGTCCATGACCAGGATATAGCCTGCTGAACCGCGAAGATACGAGTCGCGGACCCGCTGAAACTCGTCTTCTCCATAGAGGTCCCACAGCACCAGCGTCACGTCCCGGTCGTCGACTTTGACACTCTTCTTCTCCACCGTCACACCGATCGTCGTGCGGTAGTGATCGGAAAACACATTGCTCACAAATCGGCGCACGAGGCTGGTCTTCCCGACCGCGAATCCACCCAACATGCAGATCTTCTTCTGCATCATGGAGGAGTCGTCTCGTTTCCACGACTCGCAGCCGTGAGTGTGGCGCGTAAGATGACGATCCGCTCACCGGATTCGCCCTGTGATCCAAGCGGCTTCAAAGGCCCCAGAATGTCCGTGATCACCGTCGTGGCCCCTCCCAGCTCCTTGCCTCCAAGGGCCGAGCGAACGGCTTCCGCCCGTTCCTTGCTCAGCTGAATATTCAATGTCGCCGGACCAGTCTCGTCGGCCGATCCAAGTATTTCAAGCCTCACACGTTGGCCTGATTGCGATACGGCTTGGTCTAGCTCTCGTAACGCCACAGACACGGCGCCAAGTGCGGCACGTTCCGATGGTTCCACTATCGAGGACCCCGAGCGAAAGCGGACGACAGTTCGATTGACCCGTTCGAGGAGATCAGAAATGGATGTTGTGACGAGCCCTTCGTCACGGTAGAGGGAAATTCCAGGCACCAGGGTAGCCAACCGTCTCGTCTCTCGGGCCCACTCGATGGAAGCCGCGCCAGTTGCGACAAGCGTGTCTCCCTCCACTGCCAGTTTAACGGTTTTTGGGGAGTGCAAGATCGAGTGCGCTCTGGTCTCGACGAATTGAGGGTCCAGCGAATAATAGGGGGACCAGACAGCCTTGACGCTCGATGGCTCAAGGCCAGCCTCGATCACCATCGCCGAGGGATCTTTAGCCAAGGGGTCTCGCAACCCCTCGAGGTGATACCCTCTCCACGTCGATTTCGCCATGGTGACAACGATGCCCGGCTCCGCCCCCAGCTCAGCCAGCAGATTGGACCACCGCGCGTGAATTTGGTAGGCCATTGCGCCCCACCACAAGAGCAGGAGGATACCCACCCCGCCCAGAATCCATAGCTTCAAGGCGCTTGGTCGCGGTGGTGATTCATAGTGGGCGTGCAAACAGCTCTCCAGGTAGGTCTGTGTCGTCTTAAACGGCGCCGCGTTTCCATCAAATTGAGTCAAGGCATCGGCTTGCTGCACATGAATATCATCCAGTGCGGCTTGAAAATCCTCCCTGAGGGTTTCAGGGGGAGTACCCCGAACGACACCGGCCAAGTAGGCGTGGGACCCCTGTTCAATCCACACAGTCCATTCACCAACTTGAAAATGGTCGAGCGTCTGGTCCGGTGAAGCGCCAAACGAATCCTGTACATAGCTCTGAATTGCCGTCAGCATGCCGGACAAGATCTGCTGATCCTGGACTACCGCCCCCTCAGCTGCCACATGATGCAGGAGAAGGCCTGTCTCCCGATGGATGAGAAACACTTGTTCCACGCGATAGCGGAGCGTATGGAGAAGCACGACCTCTGCGAACGATCGCCCTGTCCGCCAGGCTTCCAATCGCCAGCGAAGGCCTCGGATGGACAGGCTGTCGTCCAGGGAATGGTTGAAGGACTGCGTCATGCTTTGCAAGGCACGAACGATGGCTTGTCGGATGGCCGGTCCCATGATCGGAGCGATCGCATCGACGATCGCACGCGGCGACTTCCGCACTGCTGCTCCAAAGCCGTGTTCCACATAGGGGGTAAGGACGTTCGAGAGTGACTGGTCGGTTTCGCCGCGCATGGCGAACGCCTCGGGGAGCACGCGACTGATCTCGCGAGGCTGAACCGCCCGATTATCGAGCCGTTCACGGATTTCGTCGAGTTGCGTCTGCTCCGGAGAGAGTAAAAGCGTGCGAAGCTTGGTCCAGTCTTCGTCTACGGACGTACGTCGTTCAGAAGATCGAGAATCGCGAGAAGGCCCGTGTGGATCTGTATGCATGGAGTCACACCCTGGTCATGGACTCGATCGATCACGAAGAGGCTGCCGCGCGGCATGCGGTTGCCAGACTCAGCCGCGACCGGAGACCGCCTCTTCCCTGGATAGTCGTTGAGAGGCCTCCAGCAAAATGGCTGCGAGCGTAGCACGATCCGTCTTTTCAGCTCGGAGATCATGGACGGCCTGGTTGAGTGCCGACGTCGCTTCGGCATGTCGAGCACGAACGTCGGTCGCCAGCTCGCTCGTCCGTTCTGTCAGCTGCTGCAGAACATGGGACTGGGCTTGACGTGCTTCCTTTTCAAGTTGACGCGCGGTTTCTTCAAGGGTGGCAGCCAATTGGGTGAGGTCCTGTGTCAGGTTCGTGACGGATTCCCCTCGGACTTCCTGCTCCTTGGTCAACCGGCTCGTGAGCGCATCAACTTCTTTCTTGATATAGAGCTCAAGGCCCTCAAACCGTCGCTTGAGATCGTTGCGGAGATCCGTGGCTTCACGGATCAAATGTTGTTCGAGTTGTGCAAACCGGCGGTCATGCTCTTGGGCTTGTGCGCCAAAAAGAATGTCCCGAATCTTGTCGAGATTCCCGCTTGCGGATCGATCATCAGGCGGTGGTAGCCCACCGACTCGGTCAGGGTCTGTCGTTGGGTCTTCACGAGCACTTAGGGGCTGATCTGCGGAACGTGATGTAGTCATCGCCTCACCTCCTGTCGGGATCACGAGGTAACAAGCCCGGTAACGACATACTCCTCATCGTCCTCTATCGACCGCCGTTCGATTCGACGGCGGCACATAGTTCGCTTCCCTCTCCGTTCATCACAATCGCGAACAACAGAGAGGCCATCCTAGCACTGGGAAGCGCCATCAATAAGACTGAAAGTGTCGTGCCTGTAGAACGCCCGAGAAACGGAGTGCCGTTGTGGAAACCGGAGGGTTTTAGTTGTTCACCACATGGACGGTAAGACTTGCGGAGGGTAGCGCAATCTCACGTTCTTGAAATCGTTGAAGAATCAATTTATTCAACTCGCTCTGTGTCGAGCTGTAGTCCGCCACGGCCGTCCAAGGCTCGGCGGCAATTGCCACGGTCAGTGACGACTCCCCGAGAGATGATACTCCCACTGAAGGAACCGGGTCTTTCAGAACCGATGGATGCCGATTGAGGACATCCCGAACTTGAGCCAGGGCCTCATCGAGATTCGCGTTCGGTGATACGGGAACGGTCAAATGCATCTGACGGATTGTTCCAAAGTTGTGCAGAATCTCTCCGACGATTTTTCGATTGGGAATGAGGACGCGAGATCGGTCCGCGTGCATCAGCGTCGTGGTGAAGATGTCGATGACCACGACATCCCCGTGAACTCCGAGCAGCGAGATATGTTCGCCGACCTTATAGGGTTTGCTGAAGATAATCGACAGTCCGGCCATCACGTTGCTCAAGACACCCTGCAAGGCCAACCCAACACCGACACCGGCGACTCCGACACCGGCGAGCAGCGGAGCGATGGGCACACCCAGTGTTTGAAGCGCGATCATCGCCGTAAACAGCATGCCGACGATTTTCACGATACGCACCAGGAGCAGACGCACTGGTGGCTCAAGGGTCTGTTTTTCGAGCGCCTGTTGGGCAAAATTGGCGGCCCCACGAGACGCCATCATTCCACCGATGAGGATGCCGAGCGCGACCGCCGCCTGCAACCCGTACTGCACGGCATATTGAGTGAGCGTATCCAGAATATTCATAGAGATATTTCCTTATCGACCGAACAATCCTTTGAGCAGCTCTTTCCCCTCTTTCTGGAGATCCTCGGGCTTTGTCGTCCCTTTGAGCAGCCCACCGACGGCTTCTTCGACCTTCTTCTTGACCTGCTCCTGCACTTTCCCGCTGAGACCCTTGACATCAACTCCATACGAGGGAGCTTGAGCCGTTCCAGTAATCGTGAGTGGGAGACTCAATCGACCATCTTTCAATGCCATTTTGACGACGGGTGACGCCGCCGCAATCTTGTGGCTCACCTCTTGGGAGAGGTTGAGATTCACGGCAAGATTTAGTCCCTGATCAAACCCGATCGTGCCGCCGCCGGTCGCCTGAAAATCATGGCTATCCATC
>CAKKRK010000117.1 GCA_919902665.1 Nitrospiraceae bacterium | reverse complement strand
TCTCTTGCGCGGCAGCCTGCTGCTTCGCCCTTGGATCGTCGGCATCATGGATGGTGGTATTGCCGTTCTGGTCGGTTTCATACACCAGCGTCTTGGCGCCCTGTTCATCGATCCGATAGACCTTCTTTCCGCCGTTCACATTGGCCGTATAATACCCACCAGAACAGGCGACCATCATGACAACGGCGACGGCCAAACAAACAGAACTGGTCATATGCAAAACGTGACGGGTTGTGACGGCCATAAGCTGTACTCCTTTTCCCTTTCCGGACCGGTGCGACCAATACATAGACGTCTTCCTGTTAATTAGGTAAGTGTAGCAGCACTGCTGCCACCGCCTAGGCTATTGGGTTATTCGCACCGAGCGAGCTCAAGAAACCTCTGGATCTGCCGATTCTTAGGGAGAGGGCCCACAACCAAGCGTGGAAGAAGTCTTTGATAGGTTGTGGTTCGCCACGTAGCAGACTCAATGGATGTTCTTACTTCCTGCAAAGCGGATTCTTGTTTGAACCTTCCCTTTCATTTGATCCTATAGCCGTTGCGCACGCTCTTCCGTACGCAAGCCAATATTCATGTGGTGATGGATGACGTGCTACTCACTACTGCAATTGTTACATTATATGCAGCTCACAACTAGCTGTAATACTTCACTTTTAATATCTATTTACATGCTTCTAATGTGGTGTGTGACTCATCCTGATGCCTCTTTAGTTCGGTCTTTCCACCTACCAGAGTAATAGCCCTCACTCCCCCCCTGTAGTACCGTTTCCCTACTGTTCAGACTTTCCACACAAGGAGAGAACATGCCTGCAGGACTTCTATCAAAAATTGGGATCGACTGTATGCTTTCAAAGGGAGGCAACGGCTTGAGGGGCGATGGGTGTCTGTATGAACTATCATCCTCTCACCCGATCACCTTAAACCCTACAAAGCTGCGCCCTGGTGATTATGTCAAGCTCCGCTTGTGGTTCCCCGATGAAGACGCTTTTAGCGTGATCGAATTAGCGGAGGTGCAGTGGGTCAAGAATGAGTGGATCCAGATTGAGCTTCTTGTTGTGTCACCCAAAGACCAATCGAGGCTTAGACAATTCGTCGCTGCTGACGGAAACCACATACCAACATCAGCCAGCATAGGCCAACAGATCATGATTCGCGCGTGACAACAACCACTGTGCGCAGCAACCTCATTGCAATATTTTCGTCATACCAACAGGAGCCCTATTCTGACACCAGGCGAATCACAATATGGATACTGAATTGAGGGACGAAGAATGGAAAACCAACTCAATCGACGGGGATTGATCCAACAGAACCTCCATCGGGAAGCATGCCCATTTTGTGGAGGAAAGACCTACCAACTTGTCCTTCGAACCTCCGGAACATTAGATGACCCAAGCCTATTTGTTCGTTGCCGCCAATGCAGCCGTCCACGAAGCCTGGATACGGACTTCAAACGAGTTCTGTGGATCTGACTTTGGCAGCTTGGACGTGGCTCACGAAAATGGAGGTCATCGTAATGCCGCTGCGCACTGAGATAGAGCACACCCCTCTGTGCCAATATGAGTGGGACACGTTGCCTCTCTTCAATTAGAGTAGCGG
>CAKKRK010000116.1 GCA_919902665.1 Nitrospiraceae bacterium | reverse complement strand
TGAAGCGAGGAAGGCAGTCGCTTAACCAGGTGTCCACGGAATTGGGGGAAGGTCAACCACCATGTAGATACACAACCACACGAAGAGCATCCATCCAAGAGGGGAAACATACCGACGAAATTGAGCAATAAGATCTTCGTTTCTCAGCAGGGATTTTCGAAAAAAATATCCAGCTGTGATCAGGAAGTACGGAACCCCAACCCACCAGAGTAAATACCCGGTGACGACTACGGGTTCAGCGAGGATGACAGGGAGATGCCCCTCTGCAAACCGTGAGAGATTTGGGACAAAGGTGGAGGTATGCCAGAGGATCACCGCAAAGATGGCGAGCACCCGAAAACTTTCTATACTCGCTATGCGCAGGGTGATCAAATTTTACCTCCCTCTGCGATAAGACCGATCATGCCTGCAGACAAGCACGAAGATGTCCGCATCATACAGACACCCTTCAGGGCTATAGTCTAGATGGCGATAGTGCTTGAGCTCGGAAGAAGTTCATCCAGCACGGTGAGTCCATTAATTTCGAGGGAACCACAGCTTGTTACAGCATCCCCTTCGTGGAAAGCACTTTCCCCGCCAGCCGCTCTTCCAGCATGGTGGCTTGATCCAGCGCCTTGGCGAGTGCCTTGAAGATCGCTTCCATGATGTGGTGAGGATTGCGGCCATAGAGCAGATTCACGTGCAGATTCAGGCCTCCGTGCGTCACAAAGGCCTGAAAAAAATCCTCGAACAGGCCGAGATCGAATGCCTTGATCTTCCGGTCCGGCAGATTCACGTTGTACACCAGAAATGGCCGGCCACTCAGATCGACGGTCACCTGGGCCAAGGTTTCATCGAGCGGCGCCGAGGCAAATCCAAATCGCTTAATGCCAGCCTTTTCTCCCAGAGCCTGATGGAAGGCTTTTCCCATGACGATCCCGACGTCTTCCACCGTATGATGTTCATCGATATCGAGATCGCCCTTGGCCTTGACCGTCAGGTCAAAAAACCCATGCTTCGAGAGCAGTTCCAGCATATGGTCGAAGAATCGGATACCGGTGTCGATCTTCCCTTTCCCGCCCCCATCCAGAGTCCACTCAACATGGATATCGGTCTCTTTGGTAGCCCGATGAATGCTCGCCTGTCGTGGGGCTGACCCGTTCTTCTTCATGAGAACCTGCTCTGCGCTGATTTGGCATGCGCGTCGAACCCTTCGATCTGCGCCAGTCGAATTAGAGGATCTTTGATTTTGGCTAATTCTTGTTTCGTGTAATGCACGATGTTGCTCACCTTGACATAATCATTGACGGACAGGGGCGAGAAGAACCGGGCGGTTCCTCCAGTCGGTAAGACGTGATTTGGCCCTGCAACATAATCGGCAACCGACGGTGGCGTATAGCGCCCTAAGAATAGCGCGCCCGCATGGCGGATCTTTCCCAAATAATCGAACGGATTATCCACCGAGAGTGTCAGGTGTTCGGCCGCGATTTCGTTCGCCACCTCGATTGCTTCGTCCATAGTGGTCACGACGAAGGCTACTGAATGACGGGCAATTGATTTCGACGCGATCTTTTCACGTTGGAGCCCTTTCAGCTGACTCTCGATCAGCTTCGACACATCCTTCGCCAATCGCTCCGAGGTCGTCACAAGAAACACTTGTGCGTCTTCATCATGCTCCGCTTCGCAGAGTAAATCTGCCGCGACGTGGGCTGGTTTGGCATCAGCGTCTGCTACCACAAGCAACTCACTGGGGCCTGCAACCATGTCGATGCCAACCGTGCCGTAGAGCAATCGTTTGGCTGTGGCCACGTAGATATTTCCCGGCCCGACAATCTTGTCGACCCTCGCGATGGTGTTCGTCCCATAGGCAAGGGCCGCGACTGCTTGAACGCCGCCGACGCGATAAATCTCCGTGACTCCCGCAATATCAGCTGCGACCAGCAAATAGGGATTAATCCCGCCCTTCTGGGGCGGAGTGACCATCACAATGCGTGGGACACCGGCAACCTTGGCTGGAATCGCGCACATCAGCACGGATGACGGATACACGGCCTTGCCCCCCGGGACATACACCCCTACCGCATCAACTGGGCCAACGAGCTGCCCCAAGGTGGCATCCCCATCCTGGTACATCCAGGTCTTGGTCCGTTGCCGTTCATGAAACGACGTAATCCGTTGAGCGGCCAGCCGCAGCGCATCTCCCTCATCCTTTCGGATGTGGAAATAGGCATTCTTGATCTCTTCAGGAGTCACACGCAGTGCGTCCGGCTTCAACGCGACCTTATCGAATTGCTTGGTGTAGCGGAGGATCGCTTTATCTCCTCCCTGCTCCACCCCTCTCAGAATAGCCTGCACGGTTTTTTCAACCGCCGCGCCGGTTGTCCGTCCGCGAAGTGCAATTTTCTTTAGGGATGGGAGAAAGCTGCGATCCGCTTGCGTCACGATTTTCATGAGCGAGCTGCCTTCCGCTTGCGCGCGAGTACCGTCGAGGGGCGACCGTTGCGGGAGAGAACGCTCTGACTCCGCACCGCTACCCGAAGTTTACGAATCAACTCCATCAGTGGCTTCTGTTTGAGCCGAAAACTCGCCCTATTGACGATGAAACGGGCTGTCGATTGAGTAATGACCTCGATCTCGGCAAGATCATGGGCCTTGAGTGTGCTGCCGGTTTCGACCAAATCCACGATCCGATCTGCCAGCCCCACAACCGGAGCTAACTCGATAGAGCCATACAACTTGACGATCTCGACCGGAATTCCTCGCGTATTAAAATAACGCTCGCTGATCCGTGGATACTTCGTCGCAATGCGAATCTTCGACGAGAGGCGATCATGTGCCCCCTCTCCCCGGAGCGCGGCGACCGAGATTCTACACGCTCCGAATCCTAAATCCAATGGTTCGTATACATCACTTTCCTGCTCTAGCAAAACGTCTTTCCCGACGATTCCGGCATCCGCTCCCCCATATTCCACATACGTCGGCACATCGCTGGGCCGAACGATAAGGAAGGTCATCTCGTTCTCGGGGCTGACAAATATCAGACGACGGCTCTCGCCTGACAGCCCCGGAATGTCGTAGCCGGCTCGTCGGAAGAGCTCCAGCGCGGACTCCATGAGTTTTCCTTTTGACAGAGCGATCGTCACCATACCTAACCCCTAGTGTATCTTCGTCGGCGACTTTTGGCGCTGAACCTCAGCCCCCAATGCACCTAATTTCTCTTCAATTCTCTCGTATCCCCGATCAAGATGGTACACCCGTTGGACGTGCGTCGCTCCCTCTGCCGCCAGCCCAGCGACGATCAACCCGGCACTCGCTCGAAGATCTGACGCCATGACTGGCGCGCCAGTCAGCTGCTTACGTCCTGTCACCACCAACCGGTTCCCTTCAACGCGGATATTGGCTCCCATCCGCCGCAGTTCCTCAACATGCATGAACCGGCTTTCAAACACCGTCTCAGTCACGACACTCGTGCCTTCGGCGAGACTCAGCAACGCAACCATTTGAGCCTGCATATCGGTGGGAAAACCTGGGAAGGGCAACGTCCTAATATCAGTACCTCGTAATGTGCCAGGCATGGTCAGACGCACATGATCGTTGCCTTCCTGCACGTCGGCCCCCGCCTCACGCAACTTCATCAGCACCGCCTCAAGATGACCCGGACGGCAATGTGTCACAATGACATCCCCTTGGGTCACGGCTGCTGCCGCCAAGTATGTGCCAGCCTCGATACGATCAGGAATGACGTCATGATCCCCACCATGAAGTTCTCGCACTCCCTCAATCACAATCTCATCGGTTCCCGCTCCTCGAATTCTCGCACCGCGTTTGACGAGAAATTCGGCCAAGTCCACGATTTCTGGCTCCTTGGCCGCATTTTCTAGCGTCGTCACTCCCTCGGCCAATGTCGCCGCCATCATGAGATTTTCAGTACCGGTGACGGTCGGCGTATCACAGTAGATACGCGCACCTCTCAATCGTTTTGCCCTCGCCGTGATATAGCCGTGTTCAATGGAAATGTCAGCCCCTAATTTTGCCAATCCCGCTAAATGAAGGTTCACTGGCCTGGATCCGATCGCACAGCCCCCGGGAAGGGACACTTTGGCCTCCCCCCAACGGGCAACCAACGGACCAAGGACCAATACCGACGCCCGCATCGTCTTCACAAGATCGTAAGGAGCTTCAGTTGATTCAATGGCATTGACCTGGATGACCGCCCGATTGCCCTCATGGGATACCTTGGCTCCGAGAATCCCTAAGAGCTTTCCCATCGTGAGCACATCCACGACCCTTGGAAGATTGGTGATGACGCACTCCCCGCCTCCCAGAATGGTCGAGGCCAAGATCGGAAGAGCGGAATTTTTTGCGCCGCTAATGCGAACGTCTCCGGCGAGTCTCTTGCCGCCTCTGATAAGAATCTCATCCATACCGTGATCCTAGCCTACCCGCCGCGCGATCATCACCCGTTCGATACCGGCCTCATCCTTGATGGTCTGAAGTCCTGTGTAGCCCCCTGCATGTTCTGCCGCCAGTCGCACAATTGGAGCTTGCCCCTGACCAAGCTCCATGACGAGCAATCCACCAGGCACGAGAAATTGCCGTGCATCGTGGAGCAATCGTTCATGGAACTCTGTTCCGCTCTGTCCAGCCACTAACGCCAACCGCGGCTCAAAATCTCGGACCTCTGGTTGCAGACCGGCCCAGACCTCTTCGGCGATGTACGGGGGATTAGACACGATCGCATCCACGGCTCCGATTAACTGGCATTCGTGCAAGGGGAACAATAGATCCCCTTCCTTCCAAGTAATTTTATCGCTGACGCCGTGTCTCTCCGCATTACCCTTGGCAACCGTCAACGCTTTCCCGGAGCAGTCCAGGGCAAAAATTCGCATGCCGCTCAGGATGGTCGCCAAGGTCACCGCCACACATCCAGACCCTGTTCCCACATCAACCACTACCGCACCTTCTGCGAACCTACCCTCCCTGAGAGTCTCCTGAACAAGGAGTTCGGTCTCAGGCCGAGGAATCAACACCGCCGGGTTCACATCAAAGTCGAGACCGCAAAACTCCTGTGTGCCCAGAATATACTGGAGGGGCTCGCACGCCATCCGCCTTGATACGACTGATTCGGCACGAGCGAGTCCTTCAGCTGACACCGCTTGGTCTCTCCGACTCGCCAACTCGTGATGTTTCAGTCCAAATGCGTAGGCCAATAACCAGATCGCTTCTTGAGACGTATTGGTCGATCCAGCTCTTTCCAAAGAGCGTTGGGCCCACGTGAGCACCATGCCAATCGTCTTCGGATCTGCGGTAATGGGGACGACCATCATGACACGTTGGCGGTTTCGGCCTGCTGCTGTTGTGCCTTCAGTGCTTGAACGAATTCATCCAAGTCGCCTTCCATAACCAGCTCAAGCTTGTGCAACGTCACCCCGACCCGATGGTCGGTGACACGGTTCTGAGGAAAGTTGTAGGTGCGAATCTTCTCGCTCCGCTCGCCCGTTCCGACCTGGGATTTCCGGTTTTTGGCGATCTCCGCTTCGTGTTTTTCCCGCTCAGCTTCCACGATGCGCGCGCGCAAGGTCCGCATGGCTTTCGTGCGATTTTTCAGCTGCGAACGCTCGTCCTGACAACTCACCACGACTCCGGTTGGAATATGGGTGATGCGCACGGCTGATTTCGTCGTATTGACACTCTGACCTCCGGCGCCGGATGAGCAGAACGTGTCGATCCGTAGGTCTCCGGGGTCGATCTTCACATCGATTTCATCTACTTCAGGCATGACCGCCACGGTGACAGTAGAAGTATGGATCCGGCCCGCCGCTTCCGTCACCGGCACCCGCTGCACACGATGCACGCCGGCTTCGTACTTGAAGTGGCTATAGGCCCCCTTACCTTCGATCAGCGCCGTGATATTCTTATATCCTCCGACACCATTCTCTGCCGCCTCGACCGTGTCGACCTTGAAGCCTTTCTTCTCCGCATATCTGATATACGAACGGAATAACTCCCCGGCGAACAGCCCCGCTTCGTCTCCGCCGGTGCCGGCCCGGATTTCCAGGAGCAGACTCTTTTCATCCCGTGGATCCTTCGGAATCAAGAGCTCCTTGACCTGCTCTTCCATGACTTCCTGCTGCCTCCGCAACTCAGCGGTTTCGTCAGAGGCCATCTTGTGCATGTCACTGCCGGCTGATGGATCTGCCAGAATCTGCGCGGCTTCTTCCAGCTGGCGGGCATTGCGACGATAGACTTCGAACAACTGAGCCGCCGGCTCAAGATCGACACGTTCCTTGCTGAGCTTATGAAGCTGCGCTGGCTGACTGACGACAGAGGGATCCATGAGCTGATCGATCAACTCTTGAAATCGTGACGCCACGAATTCCCATTTCTTGAGTAAAGCGGCTTCCATCGTGGTCGGTCCTCAGATGCGCGACTAATCCAGGCCGAAAAACAAAGGGACCCTGCTCCAGGCGAAGCAGGGTCCCTTCATATGACACGTAGAGTGGCTACTTTTCCTTCTTCGCGTACTTCTTTTTGAACCGCTCAACGCGTCCTTCAGTATCGATAATCTTTTGTGTACCGGTGAAGAACGGATGACAATTGGAGCAGATATCAACGCTGATATCACCAATGGTGGTACGGGTCTTAAACGAATTTCCGCAGGCGCAGTGAACCGTTGCCTCGCGGTATAGCGGATGAATACCCTTCTGCATGACCTACAACTCCTTACCCAAGAATGACAAACGTGCGTGGTCTCTTCCCAAGGGCCAATACTTTAACCGAAGGAAGCTTAAGAAACAAGCACCACATTATTACCGATTCATCGATTGCAGAAACTCCTGATTGGTCTTAGTCCCGCCGATCTTATCCATGAGGAATTCCATGGCTTCCATCGTCCCCAACGGACTGAGCACCTTCCGGAGGATCCACATCTTGTTAAGGCGATCTTTATCCACCAACAGTTCTTCTTTCCTCGTACCGGACTGACTGATATCGATCGCTGGAAACAGGCGCTTGTCCGCCAAGCGGCGATCCAAATGAACCTCCATATTACCGGTCCCTTTGAACTCTTCAAAGATGACGTCGTCCATGCGACTACCGGTATCGACCAGCGCCGTGGCCATAATGGTGAGGCTCCCGCCGTTCTCGATATTGCGGGCCGCTCCAAAGAAACGTTTTGGCCGCTGCAGCGCGTTGGAATCCAAACCGCCAGAAAGCACCTTGCCGCTGGGCGGCGCAATCGTGTTATAGGCCCGGGCGAGACGGGTGATGCTGTCCAACAGGATGACGACGTCTTTCTTGTGTTCGACAAGCCGCTTCGCTTTCTCCAGCACCATTTCCGCCACCTGGGCATGTCGCTGCGCCGGTTCATCAAACGTCGAACTGAT
>CAKKRK010000115.1 GCA_919902665.1 Nitrospiraceae bacterium | reverse complement strand
AGAGATCCCCGGCACGGTCCGACGCCACCACATCCATGAGAGAATGACATTCCGGTGAAGCATACTCCAAATGCCCCATGTCCAAATAAATTCGTCCGGCGTTGGTCAGAAATCCCCCATTGCCTGGAGGCTCATCATGCCCTCGATGGTGCAAATCCAGCACGCCGCGCCGCTGAACCTGGAACAGATGATCACGAATCTTCTGCACAAACCACGTCGGAGAATGGTCCGGTCGATCCTCGTGGACCAAGAGTCCGTATTCAGTCTCTAAACCAAAGATACGATTCAACATGCTATTACAAGAGTGATGGGCTCAGCCCATTGGGGAGCAGTGTTTTCAGTTCATCAACCCCAAGGGCTCGATACTTGGAGGGTCCTTGCACATGGCGATCAAGCAAGGCACATTCAACCGTCTTTTCAGCAATACATCGCCGCAGATAGGCATAGAGTGTCTCAGAGTCCGTCGCCTGCTGATCAGGACCAGTCCCCGCCTCGTCATGGCCTTCTCCTTCGTCCAGGGCTCGTCGCTGCGCTCGATCGCCGACCGCCCACGTGCGAATCGACGCACCTACAGCGTCCGCAAGAGACGCAAGAGACTGCTCTCGGAGATATCCAGCCATCTTCTGCTCGACCGCCGACGTCGCAGCAAGCACTGCATACTGGCTCTTTTCCTCAAACGTCCCGTCGTAGTTGATCGTCAAGAACCCGTCTTTCCCGGATTTCTGTCCGAGCTCTGCCAGCAAGATTTTCACGATAAAAGGGGCTTTGAATACCTCTTCGAACGCCTGCTTAATTGCCGGCGCCATCCCGTACTTCACCAGACGGCCTCCAGTCACATCGGAAGCGGAGCGATTGAATCCTTCGACGTGAGCCATCTCCAACAGATTGAAGCGCAGCTTCTCGAGATCAGCCGGGTGCCCCATCCCACCCAGGGCGAGACGATCGTAAATCTCATAGAGCTTGGGAGTGCCCTTGCTCATTGTCATGAGCAGAATACCGCGCTCACACGTAACTCCGACAACAGGGGCTCCCTCCTTAAACTGTTCGTCGAGATAGGTGCGACGATTGCCGACCGCTTCAACCCATTTATATGGCTCTTCATACATGGCGACTAACCTTTGTCTCGAAGAGAGGCTTCAATTGCGCGTCCGGCATCGTGCGCACACCGGAAGCAGTAATGAATTTGATCACCGGATAGAGACCAGCTTCTCGGTTGACTCCTCCGGTCGCGCTATCGAATTCTGCGGCACTCGTCAACAGTCGTAATGCCTGAACAGTTGCCTGCTCTTCCGGCATCGCGCTCAGCGGCTGTTCACCCCATGTATTCACGTAATGTAGGATTCCGCGAATGGTCGGTGAACCAGACCCGGATACTGCATAGTCCGCTCCTTCGAACTCCGCACCGAGAATGTCGTAAAAATAAATCTTTGCCGCTTCCTGCTCGAAGTCGTACCCGACAAAGATCGGCACCACAGCACCCGTACCCGCCAGCGCCGCCGGGACGTTGTCTTTCAGCAGCTTTGAGAGAGCCCTGAGTTTGCCCTCAAAACTGAGTTCCTGAAGCTGTGTCCGCCGAAAATACTTGAACGAATGTTCAAGGATGCGCGCCATTTCATACGCGGTCGCTGGCACTCCGGCAATTGCCATGACACTATGTCGATCGATCTCCAACACTTTGTCAGTGCGGTCGTACATCACCATATTGCCGGCTGTCGCACGCCGGTCCCCGGCGACCAACACCCCATCCCGGTACTTGAACGCAAGGATCGTCGTAGCCGTGGTCAGTTCCTGTCCTCGCGGAGCCTGGCTCGGCACGCCAAACACATGCCCTTGCTCTTTCAACAGCTGATAGAAATCGCTCTGCATACCCATATGTCACTCCGCTCCAGTAGGAAGGCAATGGTGAGGAGAACTTTCTCCCCCTTCTTATGCCTACCGCCTCACCCCTCAGGTCCTATTCGCCCGTCCGCTGCTTATACCGTTCTGCCTGCTTGGGATCGACCTTGCGCATCCGTTTCATAAGGCTATCCTTCTCGGGCGATCCCGTATCGGGCCGTCGCGGCCCGCCGCCTTCTTCCAGCGGACTTGGCGACTTCGGCATAGGATCAACTGGCCCCTCACGTCGTTCCGGCATCATACTGTGTGTCATGCCTCACCATCCTTCCTGTGTCGCCACGTTGCCAGCGCATCAGCCGGTGAATGGGCACATTGGAAAACACCCATGCATCGTCGGACTTCCTGCGGATCAAAGAGATCTCCCATGTCCAGACTATGTGCGCGTAACCTTCCCACGAACTGAATCCGTTCCCATTGCATCGATTGAATCTGATCAGGAAAACGCTGTACGCAGAGTCCGCGCAGCCCGCCACGGGTATCGCTTGGGCCGTTACGAATCGCCTCGTCAATTGTTTCATCGGTGGTCATCCGCCAAGCTTTCCCCTCGGCTTCCAATCCAAGGTACAACCCTTGTTCAGGGTTGATATTGTGATACTCCAAGTCCAAGCTGGCCAACCAGGGATCCTCCCAGCCGATCCGCTCTTCTCGCAGAAACGTCTCGAGTAACCACTGCTTCGTGACCCAATCTAGCTTTCCCACTAACTGTGAACGGTCTTGTGACAACAGACCCAAGGTATTACTCCACTCATTCAATAGCCAATCCGACTCTTCGTCTGATCCGGCTAACTCGTGACGTGCCGCCTCACAGTACTGCGCTTGAAGCTCCACAGCAGAAAGCCGGCGTCCGTCTTTGAGACGAACCACTGCTTTCAGATCCGGATCGCGCGATAACTGTTTCACGGCAGCCACCGGCTGATCCAGCTCGATGTGAGGCATAGCCCCTCGCTCGATGAGATCGAGCACAAGCCTGGTCGTCCCGACCTTGAGCGCCGTTGCATACTCGCACATGTTGGCATCGCCGATGATGAGATGGAGCCTCCGATATTTTATCCGATCCGCATGAGGCTCATCTCTGGTATTGAGAATCGGTCGGTTGTGCATCGTATCGACGCCCAACTCAGCCTCCATAAAGTCGGCGCGTTGAGAGAGCTGATACCACCCTGGGACATGTCCGGACTCCTGGGCTTCAGTCCCGACCTTTCCTGCGCCGGCGATGACTTGTCGACTCACCAAGAACGGCATCAAGCCAGCAACGAGATCTGGAAAGGGAACGGCCCGCGAGACGAGATAGTTGTCGTGACAGCCATAGCTGTGGCCATGGAAATCTGTGTTGTTTTTGTACAACCGGAGATGCGGGCCGCCGAGCGCTCGATTGCGTCGCTCGGCAGCGCGTAGGACGATACGTTCCCCCGCGCGATCCTGAGCCAGCAGGTCTCGAAGTGTTCGGCACTCAGGCGTCGAATATTCCGGATGTGTGTGATCGTTGTAGAAGCGCGCGCCGTTCGGCAACACCAGATCGCTCTTCATGTCATGGAACGAAAAGGGCCGATGGGCATCGCGCTGTGCGAACTCATCTTCCTCTCGATCCTGCTGCAAACCCGAGGCACGAAAGCCGCGAACGTCCTCATGGGGATCCTCACCCGCATAGTCCCAACGCCGCTCAAAGGAAGCATCCAGATGGGCCCGCACCAATTCCATCGACTCGACGACCGGATCCACCTCCGGCACGTCATCGCGCGTGATCCCGTATTCGGTTTCAATGCCAAAAAGACGCATAATCGCCAGCTGACATCCTTACAAGCAACAGGCTGACAGGCGCACATCGCCTGCATCTTGTCAGCTCGTTCCCTATCAGCCTCTCCTCAAATGATCTGATTCACGAGGCGTTCTTCGGTCTGACGCCCTCGCCGGAACGACGAAACCCCAATAACCTGTTCCGGGTGATGATCCAGCAGCTTCAGCCACTCCTCCGCCGCATCGTCCGGCGGCAACATGTCACCCTCTCGAAATTCTGCTGAGACGGAATCCAAGAAGTCTTTGGGTTGCAAGCCAGACGGCTGCCCCGACTGAACCGTACGGTCGATTGCCTGTTCCTTCGCACGCTGAACGATGGAGGCCAAGATGGCTCCGCTCACCAGATCCCCGCGGTACAGCACCTTGTTCTGCCCGTTCCTGAGCCTGATCGACAGAAGCCGATTCTCCTCCGTTCGACGGAAGATGGACTCGATGATGTCTTCTACGAGCGAGGCCACCGCTCGCACGTGCTCACCGCCTCGTTCCTGGACCAACGCATGATCCAGCGGCAGATCAGATGTTAAATAGACCCTCATAATCTCAGCCGCGGCATCCCTGTTCGGCCGGCTGACTTTGATTTTCCGATCAATGCGGCCGGGACGCAGCACCGCTGGATCGATCAAGTCGGGGCGGTTAGAAGCCAGGATGATGACAACGTCGTGCAGCGACTCGATCCCATCCATTTCGCTGCAGAACATTGGCACGAGCGTGTTCGAGATATTGAAGGAACGCATGGCGCGTCGCGTTCCCAAAATCGACTCCGCTTCGTCGATAAAGATAAACGGCAACGCGCCGTCCCGACGTCTCGCCCGTGCTTGCTCAAAGAGGTCACGAACCATCCGTTCCGATTCCCCTAGCCACATGTTGAGGATTTCAGGCCCTTTTACATGCAGGAATGCTCCGCCTGTCACCGGCGGACGCTTATCCCCATCGGGCTGGTGCTCTGGCTTGGATTCGCTGACCAGCTTGGCCAAGCTACCAGCGGCCGCTTGCCCGATCAGGGTCTTCCCGCATCCGGGCGGCCCGTAGAGAAGAAAACCCTTGGGTTGGGAAAACTTGAACCGCTCAAAGGTCTTGGCATGAAGTAGTGGATACTCAATCGCTTTCCGAATAGCAGCGATTGCCTCGTTCTGTCCACCAATCTGCTCCCACGTAATGTTCGGAGTTTCGTCTAGGACATGTCGGCTTGCTTTGCGATCGCCCAATTTCTCGATCGCCACACGGTGGCTAGGATCGATGCGGATCTCATCACCGGCCTTGAGCTCCACGCCGACGAGATCAGTCGACCGCTGTAGAATCAACGATTGCCGGCCCATCTCCTGTTCAAACCGCAACCGTCCGTCAGGCATGGCCTCAGCCAGTTTCAAAATCGGTCCATTCTGATCGTACCCGAGCGTCTTGATCACCGCGTAGGCTTCGTTCACCAGAATCTGAGTTCCGATCTTCAGATCCGTATCGGAAACTCGAGGATCCACATTGGCATAGTACTCGGCCCCACCGACAACGATGCGGGCGAGGCCCTCACCTGGAATATCCAGTAAGATGCCGATTCGATTGGCTGGTGCCGTCAGCTTGGCAACGACCTCGCCGACTTTCTTGAATTCCAGTTCACGTTGCTGATGGGCGGCTTGAGACAGCGTCACCGCATGGCGCAGCTTATACAGCAGCTTCTGTCGAGCATCCCCCTCAGGAAATGAGGCCAGACATTGCTCAATCAACTCAAGCGGATCGGTGTCTGTCTTCAGTGCCGGCTCATCGCTCCGATTGTTGGATTCATCCTGTTCAGGAGCTCTGCGATCACCCATGGAAGATCCTCCATAAAGGGCACGGATGATCCTATCATACGCATGCCTTGAATTACCGTTGCACTAATTGACAGCCTGGAGGACTACCGAAACCTTCTCACGCCGATTTCCACGCAGAATCTCCACACTCACCTGCTCGCCGACTTTGTGCGCTTCCATCACATCCATCAGGTCATCAATGGTGGCGACCGGCTTTCCGGCGGCTGAGACAATGATATCGCCGAGCTGAACCTGCCCCATCATGGTTTCACGTGCCCCCTTGAGCCCTGCACGGTCAGCGGCACCGCCGCGCGTCACCTTACCGATGATGACCCCCTTGATCCCCCATCGCTTCGCCATCGCGTCCGGTACAAGCGAGACGCCCAACCCTGGACGGATGAGCTTACCGTGCTTGATGAGCTCTGGAACGATGCGGTTCACCGTATCGACGGGAACGGCGAACCCAATCCCGGCGTAGGCCCCGCTCGGACTCACGATTTGCGTATTCACGCCGATCAATCGACCAGCTCCATCCAGAAGCGGACCGCCTGAATTGCCGGGATTGATCGCCGCATCGGTCTGGATCACACCTTCAATCGTCCGATTCGACATGGATTTGATGGTCCGTCCCAATGCACTCACAACTCCGGTCGTCAACGTATGATCGAGCCCGAACGGATTTCCGATGGCCAGTACTTTTTGCCCCACGCGCAGGTCATTGGAAGCCCCAACGGCTAACGGCTCCACATGACCGTCAGACACCTGAATTTGCAACACGGCCAGATCATGATCAGGATCGGCACCGACCAATCTCGCCTCGTATTCGCTCCGATCGGCCAATGTAACCTTGATCGAGCTGGCCCCATAGATCACATGAAAATTGGTGACGATATGGCCCTGCTTGCTCCATATAAAGCCAGACCCCGACCCCTGCGGAACCTCCATGACATCCAGAGACCAGATATCTTGCTGTATCGCCGTGTTGGCAATGAACACAACGGACTTGGTCGCCCGTTCAAACACCGTGATCGTCGCCCGTTCATCGGCACTCAGCTCCGGTGGAGGGGGCGTCAGTGGGCGTGGTTTCCCTTCAGGGCCGTCATAGACAGCACCTAGCGGCTTGCCCCACTCGGCAGCATGGATCGGCGAGCACAGCGTGGCCGTAACCAGGAGAAGTGTCAGAGATCTGACGAGACTATTCACCCAGGACCTGCACGACGAGGTCACGCATTCTGGCACGGGTATCAAAATCCACCAGCACGATTTGTTGCCAGGTGCCGAGCAGAAGCGCACCGGCCGCAAACGGAATGGTGACGGACGGCCCCTGGAGTTGCCCTCGAAGATGGCTGTGGCCGTTGTCTTC
>CAKKRK010000114.1 GCA_919902665.1 Nitrospiraceae bacterium | reverse complement strand
TCGATCCGTTCTTCTGCCAGCTTGATATCGCGTCCCGGCGAGGCCATCGAGGCCAGGGTGAACCGAAGGGCGTCGGTGCCGAATTGATTCATGACGTGCAGCGGGTCGATCACGTTGCCCTTGGATTTGCTCATCTTCTGGCCTTCTGCGTCACGGACCAAGGCATGGATATAGACGTCTTTGAAGGGCACCTCTCCCATGAACTTGAGCCCCATCATGATCATGCGGGCCACCCAGAAGAACAGAATGTCGAGGCCGGTGACCAATGTGGCGGTCGGGTAATAGGTCTTGAGTTCAGGCGTCTGATCCGGCCACCCTAGTGTTGTGAACGGCCAGAGGGCGGAGGAAAACCAGGTGTCGAGCACGTCAGGATCGCGGAGCAATTGCTGGCCATGACAGGTCGGACATCCAGAGGGAGTCAATCTGGAGATAATCGGTACGGCGCCTTGTAGGATTGTGATCCGACCGTCTGTAGTGACGATCTGACGACTGTTGCATGCCAGACAGTACCATGCAGGGATTTGATGCCCCCACCAAATTTGCCGTGAGATGCACCAATCCTTGATGTCCCGCATCCAGCCGAGATAATTGTTCACCCAGCCTTCAGGGATAATCCGGATCCGTCCCTCTTCAACTGCCTTCATAGCGGGATCGGCAAGAGGCTGAATCTTGACGAACCACTGGGGAGACAGATACGGCTCGACAACCGTCTTGCAGCGATAGCATTTCCCGACGGCCATCTTGTGGTCTTCGGTTTTCTCCAGGATCCCTTGCTCGCGAAGCAGCGTGTCGACCTTGGGACGGGCTTTGGAGACGGGAAGACCACGGAGCATCTCAACGACCGATGATTCGACTCCTGCCTGTTGCATCCCATCAGCATCAAGCAATGCGGCATGATCAAGCACGGCAAGACGAGAGAGTCCATGCCGCTCTCCCGCTTCGTAGTCGTTGAAATCGTGCGCCGGCGTGATCTTGACAGCACCGGTTCCGAATTCCAGATCGACCAGGATCCGGTCTCCTACGATCGGAATCTCACGCGTCGTCAGCGGCAGACGGACATTTTTGCCGATCAGATGGCGATAGCGAGGATCATCCGGATGCACGGCAACGGCCGTGTCGCCCAGCATCGTTTCAGGTCGCGTCGTGGCCACGATCAAACCGGTGTTCGGATCGTCCGCCAACGGATAGCGGAGGTGATAGAGTTTACCTTTCACCTCCTCATGTTCCACTTCGATGTCAGAGAGGGCCGTCAGACAGCGTGGGCACCAATTGATGAGCCGCTCGCCACGGTAGATCAACCCATCTTCATGCAGACGCACGAAGACCTCGATGACGGCTTTGGACAAGCCTTCGTCCATGGTAAATCGCAAGCGGTCCCAGTCGCAGGATTCACCGAGCTGCTTCTGTTGATTGACAATCGTGTTGCCCGACGTCGCCTTCCATTGCCAAACCCGTTCGACGAAACGCTCCCGCCCCAGCGACTCCCGTGACAGGCCTTCGGCCATCAGCTGTTTTTCCACCACGTTTTGCGTGGCGATGCCGGCATGGTCGGTTCCGGGGAGCCAGAGCGTGTTACGCCCCTGCATACGCCGCCACCGGATCAGAATGTCTTGGAGTGAATGGTTGAGCGCATGGCCGACATGGAGCGAGCCGGTGACATTCGGGGGAGGAATGACGATGCAGTAGGGTTGACCGGGATGGTTCTTCTCGTCGGCACGGAAATATCCTCGGTTGATCCACTCACGGGACCAACGGTCTTCAACGGCTTTTGGATCATACGTTTTATCGAGTTGACGTGTGGTCATTGCTGTAAGGTCCTCTAAAAACAAGATGCGCATCTTAGCATGTCTATACGATGCAGAAAATGGATGTGCTCTCAGCTTGTGACCTAGCGAGGCATGTGCTATACAATCGGCCATAAAGAGCGCATCACACACTTTCCAGTAGGAGGATCATGGCACGAGGTCGTGAGAAGGATCGGAAGACACGAAAGAAACATCAGAAGAATGTCAAGCGGGTGAAGGCCCTGGTCAAGACGGGACGAGCGAAGCGAAGCAAGAAGGCTAAATCTTAGAGGGGTGTGACGCTTCTTCAGTCTCGATCAGACGTTTAAGTTCGGCCTTGATGTGCTGCTCGGCGATATCAGGCACGATTCTCTGAACGGCCTGTTCGACGGTTTGTCCAACAGCGGCTCTCACCATGTCGTCTGCTAGGAGCGGGGCCTGCTTCTGCACAGCACGTTGAATCTCATCTTTGACCAGCTGATCGACTGTTCCCACCTGTTCCCGCACGGCTGCGGGTAAGTATTGCTGGACTCCGGATTCGACCTGATCCTTGACCAGCCGATCGACGCTCTCTCCGAGAGAAGCTCTGGCCACATCGGACGCGGTTTGTCGGACAATGGGCTCGCTGGCCTCGAGCTCCTTTTTGATGAGTGCGGGCAATGCCTGAGAGACCAGCGGGTGAATGATCGTGGTGAGATATTCCTGAGAGAGGATGTTCCCTAGCTGTGCGTTCAACTCTTTTTGAACTATTGGTCGGACATGGGTTCCCAGTTTCTCCTCAATCACGCGAGGGAGCAGCTCGGCAAGGCTCAGCTCGCTTCGTTTCGTCATCGATTGCAAGAGTTGGTCGAAAAGGCCCTTCATGGCATCTTCGGGAGCCGTAGAGGTGACTGATGATGCCGGTGATGCAGTGGACGGACTGCCAGGCTGGTTCATAGGCTCCTCCTGGCTATCGCCACCTGACAGATGGTCGATCGCCTCATCATCAGAGTCGGTTGAAGTCGACGTTGGCGGCCAGACGCGCCGTTTCATACCTTTGACGTTCGAGGTAGCAGCCGTTTTCTGTTGCAAAGACTTCAGCACATCAAGCAAATCCTCAGATTGAAACGGTTTCTTCAGGAAGGCCTTGACACCCAACGTACGAAGGAGATTTTCGTCCGGGCGATCAGCCGGATTCACCAGCGAAATGAGATAGGTTTCCGTCAGATTGTCCAGCTTGTTGATCTCTTTGCAAAACCCTGAGAAGGTCATATTGTCGAGATGATAGTCCGCAATGATCAGCGAGGGCGAGTTTCGCCGAGCGGCCTCAAGTGCAGTCGGTCCATCTTGAAACCCAACAACCTCAAACCCTTCCGGGGTCGAGATCTGTTCCACCATCCGTCTCACTGCTGGGCTGCTGTCCACCACAAAGATCGGCAAAGCCATGAACAACGCTCCCCACTTTTTAGTTTCTTCGAAGCTAGCAAGGGGGGTATGCTTTGTCAAGAAAACCATCGATAGGTGATTGGATTCACGAAGCATTTCGGCACATGGCCAGGCGACCGAGTGCGATCACGGTAAACCCATTATGAGTTCATCAATACGAGTTGTGTTTTTCGATGCAGCCGATACCCTCTTTCACGTGCACGGGTCGGTCGCTGAGATCTATCTTCACCATGCGGTTGAATTCGGCTTTCCACAGAAACCTGACTCGCTAGTCGCGATTAAACACGCGTTCAGCCGAGCCTTCGGCGAAGCGCCGCCGCCGATCTTTGCCGTAACCGACCCAACACGAATCAAACAGAGTGAACGGCTGTGGTGGTTCGATATCGTGCATCACGTCTTTTATCGCGTGGGCATGTTCGAGCGATTCGACGAGTTCTTCGATCATGTGTTTCGTGTATTTGAGGACCATCGATCATGGCGCCTGTTTCCTGAAACGGTTTCCACATTGACTCGGCTCAAAGAACGGAATCTGGAGATCGGTATCATCTCGAATTTCGATTCTCGTCTGTTTACCGTGCTGCGTGGACTCGGGATCGCCGAGGCATTTGACACAGTCACGATCTCGAGTTTGGCCCAAGCCGCAAAACCGGCTTCCCAGATCTTTCATCTTGCGCTGGAGAAGCATGCCATCGATCCGGAGGAGGCCCTGCATATCGGTGATAGTCTGCGAGAGGACGTGGAAGGCGCGAAGAAAGCCGGGCTTCATACTGCTCTGTTGGACCGTGACGGAAGACAGCAGGCAACAGGCGTTCAAATTGTCAAAAGTTTGGAGGAGTTATTCCCGCTTCTAGAGCGGTTCGAGGAGTAAGGGCACAAGATCTTTCGCACGGCCATGCAAGGAGAGGTCGACCAGTGCTGACTGGGGGGTGGGGTCGAGGTTGATTTCGGCGACGAATGCGCCAACTTCTTTGGCAACGGATGCAAACCCTGCAGCCGGATAGACAACGCCGGATGTGCCGATGACAAGCAAGACGTCGCAGTGCTTAAGCGCCCTGGAGCAGTCGTCGAGATCGTCAGGAGACAAGGATTCTCCGAACCAAACGATATGGGGTCTGAGCAGCGATCCACACCGGGAACAGGACGGAAGAATGGCAATCGGCACATCGCGGTTGTTTTCCACCACGCCACAGCCGGTACAGCGAACCTTCCAGATATTGCCATGAATCTCCGAGAGTTTCCGTGAACCGGCGTCTCGATGCAGCCCGTCCACATTTTGCGTCATCAGCCAAAAGTCCGGACAGCGGCGCTCCAGTTCGGCTAGTGCCTTGTGCGCATCATTCGGCTGTTTCGTGGCGATCAGCTCGCGCCGCCAGTTGTACCATTCCCACACGAGGCGAGGATCCCGCTCGAAGGCTTCGGGTGTCGCCAGGTCCTCGGCGCGAAAGTTCTTCCACAAACCGTCCGCACCGCGAAAGGTCGGTACACCGCTGTCGGCTGAGATCCCGGCACCGGTGAGGACGGTGATAGCCTCAGCAGCAGCCAGCTTTTCTTTCAAGAGTCCGAGATTGGATC
>CAKKRK010000113.1 GCA_919902665.1 Nitrospiraceae bacterium | reverse complement strand
CTTGTGGGTCCTGCCGTCAGTGGCCTCGGGATCGCGCTCATCGGAGCGCAAAACGTGCTCTATATCGATGCAGCCACGTTTTTTATCTCCGCGCTTTGCTTGTTCCCTATTCGGGTGCATGAAAGGATCGACCGTCTTGGTGTTGCACGCAAAGGGTTGACTGAAGGCATCGCCAGCGATTTGATGGTGGGTTTCCGCTTCGTGTTCGTGGAACAGAAGACCGTCACGCTTCTTATGTTGACGGCTACCCTTTATAGTGTCGGCATCAGTGCCTTCATCTTTCTACTGCCGGTCTTTGCGAAAGAGGTGCTTGGCGTGGGGCCCATCCAGCTTGGATGGCTGTGGTCGGCGCTGGGCGTCGGGATGGTGCTCGCGTCTCTCGGTTTGACATCGATTGCGCAGGGCGACGTACCTTGGCGTCTGCGATTCATGTCCGGCGCCTTGGCGGTCGGCGGCATTGCTGTTGCCGCACTTGCTTTCTTCGATACTCCCGTCGCCGCCGGAGTCTTGATTGCGGTGATTGGGGGAAGCACCGCCATGTTTACGCCCTTGGTATGGACGATGCTCCAAGAATTAACGCCGGAGCATCTCCTCGGGCGAGTCTTTACAAGCTTCGCAACGGGGGGGATGGCCTCTTCGATGGCTGGAATGGCTGGTTTTGGATGGGCGGCTGATCACATCGGTCCTGCCGCCAGTTTAGGAGGGATCAGTCTCATCCTTCTTCTGACGGCTGCGACCGCGTGGCTATTCAGCTTTTATAAAGCACACTCCAGGGGATTGGCCGTTTCTCCATCCAGTTCATTTACCTCGCAACCAAGCACTGCCCAATCATAGAAACTGGACCTCACGGCCTGGTTGAACGACAAGACAGAAGCCTCCGGCTCAACCGGAGGCACGTCAATCGAAGCAGCCCCTTGACGATGAAGGTTCTCTCGCCTAGGTGCAGTGTAGATAGCAAGTTAAGTTGTCCGGTGTATGGAGCACAGGATCTGTCCGGTTT
>CAKKRK010000112.1 GCA_919902665.1 Nitrospiraceae bacterium | reverse complement strand
GTACATACCAAGCTTCGCTTGAACCGCTCGCTTCGATCACATGCGAGCGGATAAGTACCTTGCCATCGCCTTCTCCCGTACGTTGAGCCTCCGAGTGATGCGAGAACACCGCTGGAGGACTTTTTCAGCATTCTGCTAGAGCGGGAAGCAATGGAAGTGTTTCACGGAAGCTAAGGAGGAGAGTCGGTGAACGATCTTGGCAAGTATCTGCTTTATTTTCTCTTGGGTGGGAGCATCGTGAGTTTTTCCACGTATCTTGGCTCGCAGGGTAAGTCGTTTCTCGCTGCCATGGCCAGCACGTTTCCCGCCATTACTGGCGTCACCTTTATCTTGCTCTATGGCAGCGGCGGTGGGGCCACGACGGTCGACTACGCCAAGAACTTGCTGTGGTTTGTCCCGCCCTGGACCGTCTACGTCGTCGCGATGATCCTAGGCATTCCGCGCCTTGGATTCTGGCCGGCGATGGTTGGAGCGCTCGTGCTCTATATGGGATGTATCGGACTCGTAAAGATGGTACTACGGTAGTTCAAACGAGAGGATCAAATCATTCGTCATCTAGTCACCCGGGCTCATTCTTGAAAATGCAGGCGATTGATCTCCCCGAGGGCTGACACCATCTGATCAAGGGCGATGGTCACAGAATGGCTGGCTAGGTAAGACGGGCCATCGTTCCCGGCCCAGAGATCCGGTGGGCGCTCCATGGCTCGTACGTTTTGACAGAATCGGCCGATCGTCTGCTGCCAGTGGGCCGGCCCAGCCCCTTCATCAAGAAACAGAACTCGGTCTTGTGAAAAGGGCTGATCGAATGCCCCGCCCGCTGCTGCCACACCGCTTCCATCGCCTGCTGCCGGTCTGGACCAAGTTCCAGCCCACTGGCCCGTTCGTTGAGCGCCGCGAACAACCCACCCACCACGTGATCAACGTGTGCTTCTGGAAAGACACCTACACAGGCCTGCATCAGGAGATACTTATGGAAGAGAAACACCTCGGCACTGATACGAGAGTCATCCGCACCAGGGTCATAGGCCCGAGCGAGCTCACGCAGCGCTTGCGCCGAAGGCCCACTCAACGCTGAACCAAGCAGCGGCACAATCCGCCGGCCTATGTCGAGATATTCAACTTCCGACAGCAACATCGTCGGATTTCCTTCACTATCCCCAGAAGACCCTCTCTCCGGCAGGAGACTCAAAATGGCTGTTCAGCAAGGCCGCAGCGAGTGAAGGGCCGAGGCATACCCTCTGGGGTATGTTGAGGGTCTGAACGATGCGAGAACGAAGCTGACGGACATTTTCAGTTTCCTGCTACTCAAGCACCACCGCCGTGCCGCTCGCACTCACCATGAGCATGCTGCTGTTGGCACCGATCGTTTCATAATCGATATCGATGCCGACAATCGCATTGGCACCCAAGTTCTTGGCCTGCTCGCGCATTTCTCCAAGGGCGATATCCTTAGCCTTTCGGAGCTCCTTTTCATAACCAGCCGATCGTCCGCCCACGATATCGCGGATCGACGCGAAGAAATCCCGAAAGATGTTCGCGCCTAAGATCGCATCCCCGGACACCAAGCCCAAATACTTCACCGCCTTCTTGCCTTCGATATTGTTCGTCGTCGACAGAATCATGCATCCTCCTTCCCTAGTACCCCCCATGCTCTCATTCCACAAACCAATCAACAAGCCTTTCCTCTATCCCATTGAAGCGGCGCAGTGAGACTGCTAGCATCATTTATTTGTCGCTCTTTGGATCATATCGTGGAACGTAACCCTCTACATCTCAATCAGTCTGCGGATCTCGTGATTGAAGGGGCCCGGCAGAATAATCTCAAGAATGTTTCACTCCGCATTCCCCACAACAAAGTCACGGCCATTACCGGAGTGTCGGGGTCCGGCAAATCCTCGCTCGCGTTCGACACGATCTTTGCTGAAGGGCAATGGCGCTATGTCGAATCGCTCTCGACCTACGCCCGCATGTTCTTAGACAAAGTCGCCCGACCGGATGTGGATCGGCTGATCAACGTGCGACCGGCCATTGCCATCGAGCAGAAGAATCAAGTGCGCACATCCCGGTCTACGGTCGGGACGACGACCGAAATCGCCGATCTACTGCGTCTCCTCTTCGCCAAGATCGGCAAACCGACCTGCCCGGATTGCAAGCAAGAGGCCCGCTCCTTTCAGCCCGACAGCGTAGCCGACGACCTGCTGACACGATGGCCTGATGCCAGAGCCATGATCCTATTCCCTATTGCCGCTCCCAAGCCAAAAGAAGAAGCCGCATTTATCCAATCACTCCTGACGCGTGGATTCGCCAGGCTCAAAGCAAACGACGAGATCGTTGATCTACATGAGGTCGGACAGCTTTCACTCCACAAGCTCTCCTCGCTCCACATCGTCCTCGATCGCTTGGTCATCAGAGACGACAATCGCACTCGTCTCGTCGAAGCAGTAGAAACAGCCTTCCGCGAAGGAGAAGGCCGCTGCTCAGTCGACCTCATCGGTCATGGGCAGCAGTCGTACAGCACGAAATCGCTCTGCCAGAAATGCGGGCGCACCTTCGAACCCCTGCGGCCGGTTCTCTTTTCCTTCAACCATCCGCTCGGCGCCTGTCCCGAGTGCAAAGGCTTTGGCAATGTGCTGCGGTACGATCCTGAACTGGTGATCCCTGACCAAGCCAAGTCACTTGCCGATGGAGCGGTGGAACCTTGGAGCAAGCCCAGCTCTGCCTGGTGGCAAAGGCAGATGATCACTGCGATGAAACGGAAAGGCGTCGATATCACGATCCCGTTCACCTCGCTTCCCACGGATACCCAGCAACTGCTCTGGGAGGGTGACAAGTCCTTCGATGGGATCAACGACTTCTTCGAACACCTGGAAGGCAAACGCTACAAGCTTCACGTCCGTGTCTTTCTCAGCCGTTACCGTACGCCTTTCGATTGTCCTGGTTGCCATGGCAGCCGCCTGAAGCCGGACGCGTTGTTTGTTAAAATCGGCAATACCGATATTCATGCGACGACGGAACGGACTGTCGAGAGTCTTTCAGGATGGGTAGACTCCTTATCCCTCTCGCCCACTGAGCAAGCGATTGCTGCAGATATTCTCCGCCAGCTCACGGCCAAACTGAGCTTCCTCCAACGAGTCGGCCTTGGGTATCTGACGCTCAACCGGCAGACGAAGACGCTGTCCGGTGGTGAGGCGCAACGAGTCGCGCTGGCAAATCAGCTGGGTTCTCGGCTCGTCGGCACACTCTACGTCCTGGATGAACCGACGATTGGACTTCATGCAAGGGATACCGACCTCCTCGCCGGGATCCTCCACGATCTTGCCAATACCGGGAACACCGTCGTCGTCGTTGAGCATGACCGCCGCATGATCGAATCAGCCGACTACATCGTTGAACTCGGTCCTCACTCGGGCGAAAAGGGCGGCGAGATTGTCTGTGCGGCACCAGCCAAGGAATTCATCCAGGATCGTCGTCCCACGACTGCTCGATACTTGCGAGGCGAAGACCGCATTCCCCTGCCCGTCAAACGGCGATCCGGCAACGGCAAGATGCTGGTTATGGCCGGCGTAGCAGAACATAACCTGAAAGACCTGTTCGTTCGGATTCCCCTCGGCATGCTCGTGTGTGTCACCGGCGTCTCCGGCTCTGGCAAGAGTACATTAGTCGAGGATACCCTCTACCGCGCCGTGGCCCGCGCATTTCGCGTGGACTCCCTTCCCATGGGGCGCTTCAAAGCCATCAAGGGCATCGAGCATCTCAAGGGTATCCGATTGATCGACCAACAACCGATCGGGCGTACTCCTCGCTCCAACCCCATCACCTACCTGAAAGCCTTCGATGAGATCCGCCGGCTGTTTGCGTCTGAACGAGAAGCACTCACGCGAGGATTCACACCAGGCCACTTTTCCTTTAATGCCTCTGGGGGTCGCTGTGAACGCTGTGAAGGCAGCGGTGTGGAAAAGTTAGAAATGTATTTCTTCGAGGATATCTACGCACCCTGCGAGGTCTGTGACGGCAAGCGCTTCAAACCGGAGATCTTGAAGATTCGTTACCGAGGCAAGAACATCTCCGACGTGCTCGGCATGACAGTGGAGGAATCGCTCTCCTTCTTCACGGGGATGCCCAAGCTCCAGGAACGCTTACACCTTCTCACCTCTATCGGCTTGGGGTATTTACGTCTGGGCCAATCCGCCACGACACTCTCCGGTGGTGAAGCCCAGCGGTTAAAAATCGCCGCAGAGCTGAAGGATACCAGCGCGAAAGACGTGCTCTATATTATGGACGAACCGACGACAGGCCTCCACTTTGACGACATCAAGAAACTGCTCACCGTCCTCCACAAACTCGTGAACGCCGGCAACACCCTGGTGGTCGTTGAGCACAACCTGGATGTCATCAAAGCAGCCGACTGGATTATCGACCTCGGCCCCGAAGGCGGCGCCGCCGGGGGGCAGATCGTGGCGGAAGGACGGCCAGAACAAGTGGCGAAGGTAACCGGATCACATACGGGGCGGTTCTTACTAGATGCTCTTAAATCTTCTTCCAGCAGCGAGGTGCAATTGAGAGAGCTGTCCCGCTAATCATTTGTAAACTTCGATTCACGTCAGCAAACTCCACATACTGCAAGCCTAAATGGTGAGACGCCGTGGATACCAATAACGAGGCGACCTCAATATTAGAAGTAAAGAGCAGCCAACTAGCGTGGCCAATTGGCTGCCCTTAGCTTTGCTTACGGCTGCGGCAGTACGGTAGATTTTTTTGGTGCTTTACCGTTACCCGCCATGAAGATATCTTCTGCAATTTTCAGTCCAAGCGGCACCCCACCGATGTTCTGCTTCACATCCGTCTTGCCATTTGGCTTCAAGGCAAAAGCGTCGAAGAACCAATGGACACCGAGGTACACACGACTAAATCCGTTCTCCTCAATCATTTGCCACAAGCCATCGTCGAACTTGCGCAAATGGCGCGGGCGCACGTTCCCCTGGTTATCTTGTGTCACACCATTCATTTCCTCGGAGACGAACGGCCCCTTATAGACGTCATCTTTCCTGCAATCTCCTTTAGGTACACCGTAGAACAACCGCACCATGTGCAGCGCCGCAGCGCCGAAGGTAGCATGTCCCGATGGATAGGCTGGGAAGGGCGGGGTGAAATTTCGATCGCGGCTGTTGCTTGCAGGGGCGCCAAACGGCAGCCACTCTGGATCACAATCGTTGTTGATATTGTCCCTCGGTGTTGGAGCCACAGGGCCCATTGATGGATCGTGTTCGCGCACGCCAAGCACAGGGCGCCATACATCATGTATGTATTTTTCTCGCCACGCCAAGATTCCGGCATCGCCCAAGGCCGCATTCACAAGTGCAAACAAGCGTGCGTTTTGATCTACTGTATTGCCCTTACTCATCGCGACCTCACGCACAATTTGATTGTACAGGCGTGGAGGCGTCCCAAGCTCGCGCGGACCATCGTAGGCCCAGTACAGCCCAATCACTGCTTCGTCCACCGTGCGCTTGCTGTACGTGGCAGGCAATGTGCCCATCAGTTCCGGCGCGATGCCCTTCCCTCGCACCTGATCAAGCGCATCTTTGTACGCTTGGCTACCGATGGCCGGTGGCGCATCAAGTCCAAAAAGAGCCGTAGCGGCGAATAGTTTCGAGTTTTTCCCATAGAACGGTGCGTGCAGAGGTTGCGTTGGATTCGCGGGATCTGGACGATGCCGACCAGGTGCATTGGAGTAGACATAGCCAGCAGCACCAGCGCCAGGATCACCACTGCGATCTAACAAGATAGCTTGCGCCACAGCCATCCCGAAGGCTTGTCCCTCTGGAACTCCCACTCCAGGCACCGACACAGCGGATAACTTTGTATCGAAGAATGGTTTTTGTCGTGGGTACAGTGCAGCCAGACAAGCATGAGCAGCAGTTGCAACCGCTGCTGCAGGGTCGGCCGTACCAGGGGGAGGACTCCCTGGTGCTGACAAGTATCGAGGCAAGCTCGCCCCTCCGACTACCCCCGCATGCGCGTCATACATGGCGAGATGCACGATCGCGAGCGCACGTGAGCTCAGCGTTGGTCCACCTTGTTCGGGGCTCGGCTTGTCGGTGCCGGGAACATTGCTAAAGTCTCGTCGATTCGCCTCCAGTGCAACTTCGTTCCAATATAGAATGTGGTCCATGTGCTCTTTCCTCTCCTGATTGTGATGCTGGCAACCGGCCAGCTCGGCTACCCACCGAATGATGTAAAGGTTATGTCATCGCTAAGATCCATCCATCATCTCCACCTAAAAGCCGTTCGCGATACGACTTCTGTGTGACTCTGCATGCGAGAACAGCAATTGAGATGCCAGTGTGGAAACAGGAATACAAAGTGTTCACGAAGCACGTGCACACTCTATATTTTCATGGCCTTACGTATTGCCGCGTAAGGATGCAGGCCCAACACACATCTTGTGACTAGAAGGACGTGAATCGGAATAGATTCAGTAGATGTATCGCTCTCGATAACTCACGAGAGACTGCTCATCACGATTTCACATCTCCTGGTGAAGGCCAGCACTGATCGGAGATGTCGAGTATCTGTGCACACTTAGTACACCTGGGAATTGGGGGGGGGCCAAAGATTCCCCTGTATGAACAGGAGTTTCACCGAGTGGTTGAAACTTCGTAGGAAGTTAGAGAGAGGATCTATTTGGAGGCGTGATGAGACTATAAGCAGTCTGCGTGAAACGCGAGATCAATTAGGCAGCATGGTCCAACTATGAGTCACTCCTGACAGTCAATTATTCTTCAGACTTGTCAGGTTTCTTCGCCGGTTGTTCACCTTCCAGCTTCTTATGCAGATACTTTTTGCTGAACGTGGTGATGCCAAAGGCAAGTCCGATAGCGATGGGAACAAAAATCGCCGAGGCAATATTCGCATTCTTGAGCCAACCCATTTCCTGAAGGCCCTTGAAGATATAACCCCCAAGCCCAGCCACATAATAGGCGATGACGATGACCGACAATCCCTCAACGGTGTGCTGTAGCAGCACTTGGCTCTTGGTCGTTTTATCGACGCTCTGAAGCAGCGCAAGGTTTTGCGATTCCAGAATCAAGTCGATGCGGGTGCGAATGATGGTGATGATGCCCTCGAAGCCGCCTCGTAGCGTGTCGATCCGCTTCAAGAGCTGCTGATAGCCTTCCGCCACACCCGTAATGCCGCTCAGCACATAGTCCGAGGTCGGACGATATGACTCTAGGGGTTTCTCTGCCAACGACGCCAGGGTGGAATGCACGATCCTATCGTAGGGGAGCGAGGCGGACAACTCGAAGTGGAGTGTTCCAGCCATGCGGTTAGTCTTCAACAGATCCTGCGTGAGGGTATTCAACCAGCGCTGCAAGGTCTCCGCGTTTGCGTGCCCGATATGAGACGTAATAATTTCTCGCTGTTTCAGGTGAACCTGTTCGAATTTATAGACCTGATCGATGGCAGCGGAGAATAGCGGCTTCTGCATGAGCAGTAAATGATAGTAGGTCTCGATCCGCACGATGGCATCGACGATGTCTTTCAGGCGCGAAGGATCGCCTTGCGACGGCCCGACACTGACCCAGTACCGTTCTCGTCCTTGGTCGTCCGGTGTAAAGCTCGTCGCGACGCAGGTCTGCTCATTGAAGATCCGGCTGCCGTACAGAACCGGGCCGGGCATCAGTCCACGCAGTTCTTGACGAGGCGGGAGCATGCCCGTCATCAGCAGAATGTCCAAGCGGCAGACCACCGTCCCGAGCGGCTCCACGGGAAACGTGTACTCTGGAAACGTCAGTGGTCCAAAAGTCGGTGCGCCGTTCGCTTGCGACGGCAGATGCCAGAGCTGGTAATTATAGTATTCCGTATGGGCTTGCCAGATGAGGATGAGCCGATCGCCGTTTTCCGCTTCCTTCACACCATAGCCAAAATTCTCCCTCACGGAGGTCATCTCGGAAGGAATCTTAAGATGTCCCAACAGCGATTGGAATTCCGACCGGCTGGCTGGACGCTGTGTCGGCGGGTCGGACATCCGAAAGGCTTTGTAGTGCACATGGGCTGGGACCCGCAGCCATCTCCCGATCGGCTGGTGCGGGCGTTCGTGTAACTTTCTTAACAAGGCCTCAGCTCCTGGCCGAGACGTCTCTGGCTGATTCACGTATGTATTCTCCCTCTTCGTATACGCTCGCTCATCTAACTCCACATTCGACCTGACGATCGCATCAGGAACCTTGCATCCGAACGATCATGCAGACACGGATGACCTCCGCGACAAACCACTCTCCCTCACAGCAGAGACGAGCCTAGCACTCGGCGTGGGTACGCTTCAATGATGATGGAGTCGATGTCGGTCGGAACGCACGAAGGCTTCAGTTGCAGGATGGATCGAAGGGCATGTCGACGTACGGCTGATAGGCTTCGCCCAGCGTGAGAAGAATATCCCCCCAGACACGCGTCGGTTCTTTTTCAAACACTGCCTGCGAATCTGCGGGTAAGGTGATCCATGAGCCGGTTTTCATTTCATTCTCTAGCTGGCCCGGCCCCCACCCCGAATAGCCAAGATAGGCGCGGAAAGATTCCTTCGTCCCGACACCGGTGAGAATGCGTTCGACCATGCCGACGTCTCCGCCAAGGCACACTCCGTCGAACACGTGGTGCGCATTATCCGGAAACTGATCACCTCGGTAGAGCAGCATCACTTGATTCGTCTGCACCGGACCACCGGCATAGAGCACATGGGCTGATCCCTCGAGCACTGGAACCTGAGGCAAGGCCTCAGAGATGGACATGGCCGTCGGACGATTCACGATGACGCCAAGCGCTCCTTCCGATCCATGTTCACACAGCAACACAACGGTCTGGCGGAAGTTCGGATCGCGGAGGCTTGGCGTGGCGATCAGAAACATCCCTTTATGGAGTTTGGTGTCCATAGAGCGAAATCCTACTCTGCCCACGCAACTTGCGCAAGCACTGGGCTGCTCTCAGCAGGAACTGATGGTGGCGAGAATTTACATCTTGTACAGCGACGTGCGGCGATCGCGAAGCAGATCGTTGTAGCGATTCAAACTCTTGTTGCGGGCTTGCGCCGGATCAATCTCAACGATCGTCAGCTCTTCTTGGTCATGCGACGCCCGATGTTGAATCACCCCCTTCGGAGTGACCACTTCGCTCTGGCCAATATAGGTCAACCGCTCTTTGCCACCCCGTGCCTCGCTACCAATTCGATTGCACGTCACGGCAAACACCCGATTTTCAAGACATCGCACCGGCATGGAATCCGGACAATTCGGCAAGACCAGATTGGAGGGATGACAAATGATCTCAGCCCCCTGCATCGCTAAGGTGCGTGCCGCCTCCGGGTAGTACCAATCGAAACAAATCATGACCCCGATCTTTGCAGCTCCGATGTCCCACACAAGAAATCCTGAGTCGCCGGGAGTGAACCATTGTGTCTCTTCGAAAAAAAGATGCGTCTTCCGATAGCATCCCAGAAAACCAGACGGTCCCACGAGCACGGCGGAGTTGTAGCAGCGGGAACCAGATCGTTCAGGAAGTCCCGCCACAAGGTGCATCTTGCGGCGCTTCGCGATGTCGACCAGACAACGGACCGTGGGACCATCAGGAACCGGTTCAGCGAGCTGATACGCTTCCTGTTGTGAAAGAAACTGATAGCCGGATGCGAACAACTCCGGCAACACGATGAGATCGGCTTCCGCCTGGTCCAGCTTGGTCGTGACCATCTCCAGATTCTTGGCCACCTCGCCGAACTGTGAATCGAATTGGTAGAATCCGACTTGCACGTAACACTCCCGTCACACCGGAACGGGCAGGGATTGTGTCCCTGCCCGTCTGAAAACTCGATGACCGCTGAAAGACGTCAGCGACAAACCCTGCTGCGTTACTTCACTTCAGCCAAATGCGTTGCGCCGCCATCTGCATGTTCCGTGCATGCATCGGCATGTCCGGCCTTGCCATGCTTCACAGCTTCCGTCAGGTGTTTGATCCCTTCCATCAAATGGGGATTTTTTATTCCAGCAGCCGTCGCATGTTTGAGTGCTTCACTCGCATGCTCAACACAGGCATCCGCATGCCCTTCTTTCCCATGTGATGCGGCGCCTCTCGCGTGTTCGACCGCTTCAGCCACATGCTTGTCGCCAGCGAACGCTAACCCATTCAGCAGCGGCGCGCCAACCAATACACCAAGTCCGAACACCAACATCGCACTACGACAGATTCTTCTCATCATGGCTGCCTCCTTGATGGTTGAAGATGCGAAATTTTACGTTGGAAAATACTCGAATTCACCTTACACAGCGTTCCTCAAGACTGTCAAGAAGGTTTGGAGGCTGGACCAAACCCAAGCATTTTCTGGAGCGCATGAAGATCTTTTTCGGCTGGACAAGCGAAGTCTCGACTCCACTCCCACCATGATCCAGGATAGTTTCTGAGTTTCGAATACCCGACAAGCTTGAGGATGAAATAGAGCCAGGCCGATCGCACGCCGCCGGTACAGTAGCAAATGACCTCCTGTCCGTTGCCGATCCCCTTTGCGACCAACATCTCCTTGATCACCGACAAATCTTTAACCGTCGCATCCTTATTCAAGAACCCATTCCATGCCACGTGTATGGCTGAGGGGATGTGACCGGGCCGTGGGATACCCGCCACCTCTTTCCCTAGATACTCTTCAACGCTGCGTGCATCGAGAATCGCCGTCTGGGGATGCGGCCCCCTGACGAGGTCTTTTAGATCATCTTTCAATGCAATCAAATCCAGACGTGGCCGAGCGGTGAAGTTTCCCCTCGGTGGGGAAACCAGTCCATGCGCAAACGGCCGCTTTTCCGCCGTCCACTTCACCCACCCCCCATCCAAAATACGCAACCGGGTGTGGCCCAGATAGTCCAACATCCAAAACATCCGCCCTTCGTCGCCCCAGTTGTCGAACGGATTGGAATAGATCACCACCTCACTGTCGTGATTAACCCCAAGCCGCTGGAGAATACGCTCGATCTCGCCGAGAGCTGGATTGAGCAAGCCTTTCGCGACGGCATTGGGATCGCTATATTCATGCCACGTGGAATGCACGGCCCCGGGAATATGCCCGCCGAATTCATATGCGGCCTTGCCTCGCACGTCGATAATCACCACGCCCGATTGACCCAACTGCTGCTGAAGCGATTCAGTATCGATGAGTAATGGATGTGTCACGATGCCTGGCTCTTTCTAGCCCACGACGGGCGATTTAGCTGTGCGCGACAGCTTTGCAACTGGTGCCATCCTGTTGGCGACGGATGTGCGATCGTCGGGTTTCTTGGTGCTCCAATGCGGTTTTCAACTCGCCGGACAGCGGAAATTCTTGCTCATAGACCACGAATCGATAGGGATCGTTTCCGGTCAAGCCGTATTTCGTTTGCAACATCTCATGCTGTCCATCGGTCAGAATGTGGTACCGCACCCGTGTTTTCAGCTTGAGTCCGTCCGTCTTCTCGGGTATCCGATACGCAAACTGGTAGTCACGGCTGGTCTGCGGGAACAGTCGATTATCATACAACTCTACGATGACGGGCTGCCAGAGGATCCACCGCCCCATCGTGGAACTCTGCTGTTCCAGTATGTGTCCCTGCTGATCTTCGACAAGGAACTCCACCGTAAAAAATCGATCGGGGTCACCCGTTGGAATCTTATGCCCGGCACCGGCATTCGTCAGGGTGAGCGTAAACCCGACCCGATCGCCGGGCTTCGGAGCAGCGATGTCCGCTTTCACCTGAACCGCCACCGCTCGCCCTACCATATCGGAATCATGTCCCCCTCGCCAGAGATGTCGCCGCCCCTTGCGGACCGGTCCACCCAGGGCCACCGGTCTCTCAATCTCCGGCATGTGGCAACTCTGGCAGATGAAGCCCCGCTCCTGCCAGTACTGGCCTTCATATTCCGCATAGGTCCCGCAGGGTCCCACATTGTAGAACTGGGCCGGGCCGGACACTACATTATGACAGCGGTAGCACAGCTGGGCTGTTTTAAAATTCGGGTCAAATTTCGTGGGATGCGGCGCTACGGAATCTTCGAACGGCCCATGGATCACGCCGTCGCGCACATGGCAGGCCGCACAGGTGACCGACTCTTTTTGATACTCCGGATCATAGTGCGGATTGGGCTCTTGAATGGCCTTTTCAACCCGTCCACGCGGAATCTCTTTCACCAGCGTGGGCTGCTGATTTTCGAGCGGTGTGTGGCAATTCAGGCAAACCCAAATGTTCTTATCCTTCTTCCAGT
>CAKKRK010000111.1 GCA_919902665.1 Nitrospiraceae bacterium | reverse complement strand
AGTGCTGCATTCCTCATAGCACATCACCAACGGGGAATAAATCAGACCTTCCCTAGCAGTATCTTAGGTAGGAGGATCGCCCATCTTGAAGTGCTGGTCAAGTCGGCAAAGGGCCCCGGTCGCCCTCCTATGGGGGGACAGCTGTTTATTAAGCTACTACGTGTGGAGGAGATAGGCACCAGCTCAGCAGAAGCTCTTGGCGGGCGGAGATAGGGACGACTACACGTTGAACCTAAAATACACCATATCCGCTTCCTTGATGATGTAGTCCTTGCCTTCGAGACGAAATAACCCCTTCTCCTTCACCTTCGCCTCTGACCCACAGGCCAGCAGGTCGTCGTAGTGATAGACCTCGGCGCGGATGAAGCCGCGTTCCATATCGGAGTGGATCTTGCCGGCCGCCTGTGGCGCCTTCATCCCTTTGGAGATTGGCCACGCACGAGATTCGACTTCACCGGCGGTAAAGAAGGTGATCAGGTCCAGCAAGGTATAGGCTTCGCGTGTCAGTCGGACCAGCCCCGATTCGGTCAGCCCCAGTTCGTTCAGGAAATCCGCCCGCTCGCTGTCCGGCAGCGTGGAGAGCTCCGCTTCGAGTTGTCCGCAGATCGTCACCACGCGGGCACCGCGTTTCTCGGCAAAATCGCGCACGGTCTGGACCATCTGGTCATCCGCGTTCTTCCCTTCGGATACGTTCGCAAGAAAGAGGACTGGCTTGGCGGACAGCAGCTGACACTCGGTGAGGATGACCTGTTCCTCAGCCGTGTATGGCAGGTTGCCCAGCCACTCACCTTTATCGAGCTGACCGATGAGTTTGGCGAGAAACTCTACTTCAAATGCCGCTTTTTTGTCTCCAGCCCTAACCTTTTTCTCAGTTTTCTGCTTCCGCCGATCGAGTGTCTCCAGATCGGACAACATCAGTTCAGTTTCGATCACGCCGATATCCCGAAGCGGGTCGACCCCACCACTGACATGGACGACATCGGTGCCTTGGAAACAGCGGACAACATGCAGCAACGCATCGACTTCACGGATATGGCCAAGAAATTGATTGCCCAGCCCTTCGCCTTTGCTGGCCCCCTCCACAAGCCCGGCGATGTCGCGCACTTCCAGCGTGCTGTAGGTGGTTTTCTTCGAGGCAAAGATTTCGGTTAGCTTAATGAGGCGAGGGTCCGGGACCAGAGCAATGCCGGTGTTTGGATCCACGGTTGCAAACGGATAATTAGCCGCCAAGGCGCCGCTGCCGGTCAATGCATTGAAAATAGTGGTCTTACCAACGTTCGGTAAACCGATCATGCCGCAACAAAGACCCATTTATGTTGTCCCCTCCCCTTCGCCCACAACCTTCTCTCTGATATTAAACTGATTCATCGCGACATCCGGTCCACGATGGATCAGACATTCCAATGCATCGACAGCCCGTTCCAGACAAGGCTCAATGACAGCCATCTCATCCTGAGTCACCCGCTCCAATACATAACCTGCAGAACTCTGACCAGGCGCGGGCCGACCGATCCCAATTTTCAATCGGATGAATTCTGGAGTCCCGAGTGCCTCTATGATGGACTTGATCCCGTTGTGTCCCCCATGGCCACCAGATAGCTTGATCCTCAGCCGCCCTGGCTCCAAATCCAGATCATCGTGTATGACAATGAGTCTATCGGGGGTGAGCTCGAATTCGCGGAGGAGGCCTTTCAAGGGAGGGCCGGTTACATTCATCCAATCGAGCAAGCCTGCCAGCTCGATTAATTCCCCTCCAAGTCGCCCAGACCCCCGCTGCGCGGTCCCACGCGGCGAGAGTCGGATCGACCATCGAGCGGCGGCCCGCTCGATGGCCCACATGCCGACATTGTGGCGAGTCTGAGCATAGGCTTTTCCAGGATTGCCCAGTCCAACAAGCAGACGCAACGTTACTTCTTCTTTTCAGCTTCTTTCTTGTCACCCTTCGGAGCTGCGGCAGCTTCTTTCTTCTCGCCACCCTTGGCATCACCGGCAGGCGCGGCCGCTCCAGCCTTGGCCGGTTCAGCACCGTCAGCGCCTGCTTCCTTGCCTTTCGCCACGACTTCCGGTTCGCCCGCTGCTCCCACACCACTGGTGAGCAAGGATTCGAGTTTGGCATCCGACATCGGTGCCGCGACACTGACCACCATTTGATCAGCATCATCCAGAAAACGGACACCTTCACGCGCCCCAAGTTCCTTCACATGGATGCCGCTGGCGATAGTCAAAGAGGAGGCATCGACCTCGATGTAATCGGGCAATGCAGCAGGAAGACACTCGATCTGGATATCGCGCATGTTGTGATGCAACACACCACCTTCCTTCACACCGGCCGGGATACTGCCGATCACCTTAACCGGAACCTTCACTCTGATCGGCTTGCTCATGGAAATCTCAAAGAGGTCCGCGTGGAGAACAGCCCCAGTCACCGGATCCACCTGATAATCACGCAAGAGCGCGGTACGGTTCGGTTTGGACTTGGCACCGTCCACCGTGAGCGAGATCAACGCGGTACTGCCGGCATGCGACTTTAAAATTTTGATCAATTCCCCAGGATTGACAGTCAATGACAGGCATTCCCCTTGTCCGTAGAGCACGGCCGGAATTTTCCCTGCCCGCCGCATCGACCGTGCAGCTCCCTTGCCCGCTTGTTCTCTCACGGTCACTGTTAAATCGAATTTCATGATCTTCCTCCGTCTCCTCGACTGCTCGCGCAAGACCCAGTCCCGGCTGGGTTACGCAAATAATGAACTCACTGACTCATCTTCATGGATCCGTCTGATGGCTTCGCCTAAGAGAGGCGCCACCGACAACTGATGCAACTTCGGACAGGCCAACTCTTTTCCTCGCAGCGGAATTGTGTTGGTCACCACCACTTGGGACAGACGGGACGTCTGTAACCGTTCTAGCGCCGGGCCAGACAGCACCGCATGCGTGCAGGCCGTGATCACGTCTCGAGCCCCATGATCAAGACAAGCCTGAGCCCCCTGGACAATGGTGCCTGCTGTATCGATCATGTCATCGAGGAGCAACACACTCTTCCCTTGCACATCTCCAATGATGTTCATGATTTGCGCTTGGTTCGGGCCTTCACGTCGCTTGTCGATGATCGCCAGGTTCGCCTGAAGGCGCTTGGCAAACGCCCTGGCCCGCTCCACACCCCCTGCATCGGGTGAGACGACGACCAGATCCACGATTTTTTTCTTCACAATGTAGTCCAGCAACAC
>CAKKRK010000110.1 GCA_919902665.1 Nitrospiraceae bacterium | reverse complement strand
GTGTGCCTACCAGTGATTAACCACAATCAGTTACACAGAAAACTTGACACGCCCCTCAAAGAACTTCCGGATGGGCAACGCGATGTTGGTGCGCATGGGAGGCCTCCCTTCGTCGTGGGGGAAGAGCGCAGTGGCGATGGAACCGCCGACCGGCCTCTTCCAAGAGTTCAGCCGTGGCTTGCAGATAGATTTCGGTGCCGGTCAGCGTGGTATGCCCAAGGTAGGTGGACAAGAGGGGAAGCTTAGAGGCCAGCGGTGCCCCCTGACGGTACCAGGTCACCAGACGCTGCACGGCAAACGTGTGGCGAAAATCATGGAGCCGAGGTCCCCGTGTGCCCACGGAACCACGCAGCCCACTCGTGCGGAGAATGTCCAGAAACAGACTACAGATCCGCGCCTCGCTGTACGCCCGCCCGTCGGGATTGACGAACACCGGCGCCGTCGACACCGTGGGGAATCCAGCAGCCTGCCGCTGGTCGAGGAACACCGATAAGGCGCAAGCCGTGGAGGCTGCGATGGGCACGTGGCGGGATTTGTTGAACTTCGTCTGGCGGATCAACAGCACGCGGCGCGTGAGGTCCACATCGGCGAGCGTCAGTTTCAGCGCTTCGCCAATGCGCAGACCAGTGGCCGCGAGCACGCCGATGAGCGTGGAGAGCAGCATTGGACGCAGGGAGCCCGGCGGGCCGATCCGCCTGGCCCTCGCCATGATGGTCCGTACTTGCTGAGGTGTGAAGATGTAGGGCGCGTGACGTGTCCGGTGCGGAAGACTCTGCCGGGAAATGAGACAGGTGCGTGGATCAAAGTGACTGAGGTAGCGACAAAACTGCCGGAGGACTGCGAGGCGATTCACCCGAGTTCCGACGCTCAAATGCGCCATGCTGGTGATCCAGCCTTCCACCATCTCATGCGTGAGGGGCTGGCCAGGTCGCAGGACCTCCAGCAAGTAGCCGTCCAGATAGCGGAGGATCTTGTAGTCCGAGTAGGCATGTCTTCCGAGGGCGCGTCGCATCTCACCAAACGCCTGGAGGCGAGGTGCAAGGGGACTTCGAAAAAGCGTGGTGCTCATGGCGTCACCTCCTCTGGCCACGGGGAGGCCACCTGCCGCAGCGTGTGGAGATCGGCTTTAGCATAGATAAAGCTGGTATTCAGATCCCGATGGCCCAGCACATCGGCGATGGCTTTCATGGGAATGTCATGGGCGAGGGCTCGAATGGCCCACGAATGGCGCAACGTCCTGCTCCCTCCTCGGGGCATCGTCACCCCGGCGGCCTGAAAATACTGGCGGACTTGTCGACTGAGGGAAAGGCCGGTGACAGGTCTGAACGGAGCATGCGTGGCGAGAAAGATCTGTCGACAGGGACACGCTGGACGATGGCGGAGATAACCGAGAATGGCCTCGCCGACGGAGGCCAACAGCGGCAGCACGACCTCTTTGCCCCCTTTGCTGGCGCGGATTCGGATGGTGGAACGAGGCCAGCAAATATCCTCAAGCATGATGGCGGCCACCTGGGACCCCCGAATGCCGTACGCCATGAGCAACAACATCATGGCGTAATCGCGGCACCCCACCGGAGACGTTCGATCGATCTGCGCGAGGATGCGCTGCAGATCAGACTCCTCCAATCCTCGTGGCAAGGCCGCCAGGCGATAGGTCAGGACCCGAGGAATCATCGAGGAGAAATCCATGGTCGTGTAGCGGCGCTGCGCACAGAACTGGAGAAAGCCGCGGAGGGTGCTTGCGAGGCGGCGCAAATTATCAGGGCTGGTGTCGAGGTACTGTTTCACCATCGCCTCAAAGGTCTCGGCCTTCAGGCCCTTCAAGTACTGACGAGTCACCGTCACGCCGAGTCCGTCCAGGAATTGGCTGAGCTGCCCGCGAATCCGCTGAAGAGTTTGCTCTGTCCGCTCCCCCTCCTCGCGCAGAGAGGTCAGGTAGGGTTCAAGGACCCAGCTGTAGGAGGTGACGACCGGTTTGGGGCGATCGGGTTTGAGGACGCCAACACTCACCAAGTAGGCAAAGAAATGCTTCACCGCCCGTTGGGTATCCATCCAGATCACGTAGTGGCTCCTCCGCTGAGCACCAGGCTGGTAGAGATTCAGAAACGGCTCGATCAGCGAGTGAGTCACACGGTGACAGGTGGTGATTCCCTGATCGATGAGGTAGGTGTTAAAGAGACAACAGCGTCCCAAGATCGTCTTGATGCGGTGGTGCGCATACCCGCGTGTCTTCAGATACGCGGCAAATCCATCAAAATACGGGCCCAGCGGACCCCGGCGGAAATCGACCAAGGACCGTCGTTCTTTGTAATAGTGCTCCAGCATGGTCGCGCCTCCTTGTCTCCCTCGTGAGTGAGGATACAAGCAGTCTACCAAGCGCCTGGTTATGTGCAGGAAGAGACGGTGGACTTACACGTCTCATGCAGGAACAGCCGCGTCAGTCTGCAGGAACTCTACATAACTCGGGACGTCACATAACACAATTTATGTGGTGCACCACATAAGTTATGGGCCGCAATGATCGCAGCGGCGTTGAGGAGGATGGCAGGCTTGAACACTTCGCGGACATGGACGATGCTGAGGGTGAGCGACCCGATCGAGACGATGTTCACGCCGATGCTGACGTTCTTGGCATCGAGACAACAGACGAGGAACTGCTCGCGATCGAGACCAGCAAAGCATGGGCGCAGTGCCTCAGCGGCAGCAGTGGAATCGCGAAGGACGCCGTATGGAGCGGTGTGACCGCCCTCAGCGACGAGCGTGATACGGTAGCGCGGAATGAATTGTGGAACGGGAAGTCGGTTGACAAATTGTTTAGCCATGGTGGCACCTCCTGCATGTTGAACGAACTGGCGCTTTCGCAGAGGCCGAAGCGCCAGGGCAGGTCAACGGAGGTGACAGGACGAGGACTGCCGAAGCAGCACGGGGCGGATGAGCACTCAGCAGCGGCCGTGACAGACCTCTGCTGGCGCGGTCGCTGCGTCAGACGATCAGTGCGCGGCAGGCCGCCGCCTTCCATGGCCGAACAATTCCGATCGACAAACGATGATGGATGAACGCGCCTATTTCAGCGCGATGGGACATGGACGGAGTACCCCAATCGACAGAGCGAAGCGGATCAGCAAGAGAAGATCAGTTGATGGGAAACCGAGCATGAAGCGAGTGATGGGGAATAGTGCGCGGATTGCTTCCTTCAGGCAGCAAGGGTGCTGCCCCTGGCCCGAAGACCAGAGGCAGCCGTGAGGCGGCTACACCGCGTGTTCACGAACCCATCGCGCCGCCTGCGGGTGCCGTGAACTGCAATCATCTGTCGTTGTTGACAAATGTCAAATGACGTTTTACAGTCAAAGCGGTGATTCGCAGTTTCCGGCATAAGGGCCTGCAACTCCTGTTCGAGCATGATGATGGGTGGAAGCTCAAAGCTGATCAGCTCGACCAACTGCGGTTGATCCTTTCGACGCTCAATGCCGCGGAAAGGGTTGAGGATATGAATCAGCCGACCTTTCGCCTGCACCCGTTGAAAGGAGATCGTAAAGGTTCTTGGGCTGTCACTGTGCGCGCGAACTGGCGGGTGACATTTCGGTTCATTCAAGCACATGCGCACGATGTAGATTTAGAGGACTATCATTGAGAGGCCACCCATGGTGATGAAGAATCCTGTCCACCCGGGAAAGTTAGTCGAAGCCAATCTCGAGGAACTGGGTCTGAGCGTGGCAGAAGCTGCCAAAGCGATGAAGGTGACGCGGCAACAGCTTTACAACGTCATCCGGGGGAAGAGTGCGGTCTCGCCGGATATGGCCTTGCGGTTTGAAAAGGCGTTCGGCGGCGGCGCGGCGATGTGGTTGGGGATGCAGTCGGCCCATGATCTCGCGCAGGCGCGGAAAGAACAAAGGAAAGTCAGGATCCGACGGCTAACGGAACATCGCCTCGGAGTTGCCTCGTAATCACGGGCCAGTGACCCAAGCAGTCAAGTGCCTGATCGTTCAACGCTGCAATACGCGAAACCCGTCCCGCCTTGTGACTCAGCGGATTCTCCATGGACTCAGTCGAGCCAACAGGCTGAGGCCTTTCCGATATGCACAGAGGTTTGACGAAGTCGTTGTCTGGTCTTTCGGACCTGTGTGCTCCTTTGGTTGTAGTCCGTCTGAGCCCTTCATAGGAGCAAGACCACGCCCCGCGCGAGATCGAACGCGAATGCCGACCAGCCAGGACTTGCGCGTCAGGCCACCCGTTTCTTAGGCTGCCGCGGCTCCACGACAATCTGACCCGCTGCCCCAAAGACAGCCAGCAACTTCGCAATCGATTTCAGGGAGATGCCGACATCCTCAGGGTCGAGTAACCGCTGCATTTGAGAGGGGCCCGTTCGTAAGAGCTTTTGGAGCCCGTTCACACCAAGACCGTGGGCCTTCATCATCGCCCGAAGTTGCATGACGAATTGCCGTTTCATTGCCCCGGCAATAACGTCGGCCTTGAAGGCGTCCCCCTGTACCGCAAGCCAGCTATCAAAAGAACTCCCCACCGCCTTCAACGGCTTTCTGGCTTTCATCGTATCTACCTCCTGTCAAAATAGTCCTGCAACCGTCGTCGAGCCAGCGCAAGGTCGTCTTCAATGACAGGCTGATCCTTCAGTGCAGCATGCAACAGGACGACAATCCGTCCTCCGTCGAATCCATAGAACACGCGATAGCGGACTTTCCCGATCCGCTCCCGCAATTCAAACAGCCCACCACCCAGCGGACAGGCATAGGGCATGGACAGCGCTGGCCCATTCATCTGCAGCACCTGAATCGCCTTCCCAAGTTGAAACCGCTCAGGCTTCTCCAAAGCCTGCAACCATTCTCTCACCGGCTCGGTCCCCTGAGCCGTCCGATAAAAGATGACCTTGTACGTCGGTCCAGATGATGGCCTCCCCGTCATGCCCATTGGAGAGAGATGCTACCATTTCTAGTAGTTCTTGCGCAAGACACGCTATAGGTACTCGGCTGCGACCTTTGATGTGTACGCTGGGATTCGACATTCTCTCGTCTGTGGAACCGTGACACGCAGCATCCGCTGCCTCATTCATCCTCAGAAAGAAACTCCAGCTGACCGTTCAATGGCGGAGAACGCTCTCTGCCATCACCACACCGGCATGCCCCTTTCCTCTCGCGGTCACACTTCAATCGTATGATCCCCTCGCCTACGTACTTCCAACAGAATTGCATCAAAAACTGAACCTCACTACATGTCACCCCGTTTGGCGATGAGTGCGAGCAGAATGCTCGGCAAACTCGCCACAGAAGCCACTTCACAGAAAGGAAGGGAAGATGGAGGACGTGATGATGGGAGCGGGAGTGACACAGAAATGTACGTCAGGGACAGGGACTTTGAGAGGGGTCAGTCGAGGGAATGGGCGTCTGATCGCGGCCGCCTCCTGGCTGCTCGGGGTGGTCATCCTGTTGGAATCGGACCCGGCCTGGGCCCAGATCACCAAGGTGAATACCGTGATGCAGAATGTGCAAACCGTCCTGACGAGCGTGGCGGTGACGCTCTTTACCGTCGCCATCATGTGGGCGGGGTTCAAGATGGCCTTCAGTAGGTCGCACGTATACTGATCGCCGCCCACAGAATGGGACGGTCGTTCTCTGGGAGTGTTGCCAAGATCGACAGCGCTCCCTGTGGCGGCAAGACTGACACCACTTCGACGGAGCGGCACAACCGTTCTAACTCTGCCTGTTGCTGCCCTGCTGAGAGATTCCGCCTCGCCTCCTCCAGGGCATACGCCGATCTCACCAACTGCGTGCGCGGCATGGTAAACAACGTGCGAAGAGGAGTCTCGACCCGGTAGGCCGCAGAGAACAGCACGTTGGCATCAAGAAAGACCCGGTCCACGGATTAGGAACGAACCGGCTTGTAGTGAGGGATCTTTCGGACGTCGAGGCCCATTTTCCGCACGGCCTCTTTGGCTCGCGCACAGTCCTTTGGGCCAACTGCATTGGAGAGGAGAAATTCCGCCTGCCGTTCCGGGGTGTACATCTCAAGGGGAAAGGCCGCAGCCGGTCGAATCAGGACGCCTTCAGCTCGTTCCTCCGCAATCACGAGCGAGCCCTCCGTGATGCCGAAACGGCGCCGCAGCGAGGCCGGAATCACCACTGCCCCCCGTTTGCCGACCTTACTCGTTTCTGCGGACATAACGCCTCCACGACGCGTCTGATAATTAGGCAGGATCTTGTGTAGACCCGTCATGCAGGAAAATCAAGCGCCACGCGTTTCCTCTGTCGAACGGGATCACTCGTTGATTGGCCCTGCACATTCACCACACTTAGGTGAATATCTCTCCATGATCGGGCACGCTCTCTTGTGTGTGCGTCACTGGAGAAACCCGCCCTGTTCCGCGATCGCGACGGTATCGCGTGCACCATGCAACACGCGCACGATGATCAGTTCGCGGTCGGTCATGTGGTAGTAGATGGCGTAGGGATGATGAAACGTCACGCGCAGTCCCACACTCAACTGCTCGCGGCTAGGTCCCATCAAGGGAGATTGCCGCACCACGTCCAGCGTCGCGCCCACCCGCTCCAGAAAACGGCTTGCCACGGGTTCACCCGCCTCCGTCGCGATGTACGCCCAGATTTCTGCGAGGTCGGCCTCCGCCGTGTCCGTGAGACGAAGGGTCAGGGTTTGGCTAATAGCTTCCTCCCGCGCGCTATGATTGTTTTGGGATTAAAGTCGGTGACGCGCCCAGCAGCAAGATCCGCCAGCCCCTTGTCGATATCCGCTTTCAGTGCGGCGAGTTCTCGCTCTTGCACCCCACGTCGGAGCTTCCATTCGCGCAGGGCTTCGCGCACAACCTCACTGGTCGAGGCGTAGTCACCACCATCAACGGCAGCTTTGACAAGCGCCGCCATATCAGCCGGCATGGTAATGGTCATGCGTTCGATACTCGACATGTCGCCCTCCTTGCGTGACTCATAAGTCCTACTTTATCATATTTAATGATACTCTCACGAGCAGAGAGTGGACATGCTTGTTCCTCGTGAAAAAAGCGATTTTCATGAGGAAAGAGGACAAGGGGTTCCGATCCACATACGTCATCATCGCTCGCGATCGCTCCTCCGCTCTCGCTCCGGCGCCAGCGTACGTCCCGGTTCTCGAAGATACCGCACCAGGTCTGCCGCCAATTGCCGGTCCTCTCCGCGATCGGACCGCGCAAGCGTCCTCATGACCTGCTCGTAATGGTGCATCACCTCGCGCAATTTCCCCGGCCTGTCAGTCACGCGTTTCTGGCGATCAAGCACTTTCGCCTGAGTCGTGTGATCTCGGAGATGCTGAACTTTCCACCGTTCCTGTGTCGTGCGGTGAATTCGACTCGTGGTCGTGGCTTCAATCCCATGCTCCCGGAGGGCCTCTGCAAACCCCTCTCGCCAACGCTGTAGATCGGCCTTTCTCGGATTCAAGCGGATTCCATCGAGACCGGCTGCTTTGACCGTCAGATGCACATGCGGATGCGGAGAGGGGTGCGGGTCCGGATCGGTCTCGAAGGTGTGCAGCACCATCGCGTACTGAAACCCTGCGAACTCTCGTGTCACAAAGTCCCGAGCCGCGCGTTGGACAGACAGCGGATCAGTCCTGGTCGGCATGGAAAGAACGAGATGAAAGGCGTCGCGCATGGTCGAATCCGCCGCGATCGGCATCCCGCCATCGCGCCATTCGGCTTTGAGATCGGCCACGGCGTCCTTCCCATGAATCACCTGGCCGTCCTGATCCTCGATTTCGAGTTGGCCATCACGCGAAATGTACGTGAGATTATTCGAAATGCCTTTCATCCCTTTCGGCGCCCTGACGAGTTTGACCATGACTTGTGGTGCGCGGCGGACCATGGCCTGCAGTTTCTGCCGCACATAGGTCGCACGAGCCTGCGGCGTGCTGAGCCGTCCGCCTGTACTCGTGAACTTGGCGGAACTCAGACCAACATTCCTGCTGCGACGCGGTCGTGGGAGTGTCTCCGTTGAGACATTGAAGAGCCGACTCCCCCACTCATCCAATTTCTGGTCAATCTGGCTGCCTGTCGAACTCATTGGATGTGCCAGCGCTCCACAGTCCCGCGTAAGACATCGGACACCTTCTTTGTGTGGGCCTGAATCACGCGAGACAATTCGGTGATGACCTCGACCCGAAACGCGGCTCGGTTCTGCGGCGCAGCATTCAAGACTTTTGCAATCTGGTTCAGGTTCCTACCCAAGGCCAGCAGTTGCTGATTGGATCGGGCCAAGGTCTCCAATTCCGGCTGGCCGACCTGCGGCTGCCCGGTTAACTTGGTGCGCACCATCGCCACCAGCCATTTTGTCGGCACGTAACCTTCATGACCGGCCATCCGCTTCAGAGCGGCAAGCTCTGAGATGGTCAGGTTCAGTTCGATACGAGCGGTCGCTCGTTCTCGCTTCGGCGAGAGGCGCAGCCGAGGCGCCGAGGTCCCAGTTGCTCTCCGGTCAATGGCCTGCCGAAGGGCGTTCCGCAGGGCATGGCTCGGGGTGACGCCCTGCTGCTCACACCAGGTCTGCCAGGGCGCTTTCAGTTCCCCCAGATCCACTGTGACCGTGGTCGTCCGTTTCGGCCGATGCCCCATCAGCTCACCCGTACCGGCCCAAATCAAGACACCCAACTCCCCTCACCGACCGCGGTCTGCTTCAGGTCATTGGAGGGTCAGAAAACCTGGGCACAAGAATACGATAAACTCATAATGTAAGACAACTACGGGCAAGAGCCATATCCTGCAACCTCCTAAAATCTGTCTTTCACCATGCCTATAGAGACACGGATCCAAGGCCACCGATCCATCTTTCACGCTGTGCACAGGACGTCAGAAACGAGCCCCGATCGGCCGGTCGGTAGGGCCTCCGGTAAGCCGGCCATGCCGCATCGTCCGTTGGCTGGTCGGTTTCTAGCAATTCGGGGGTCCCGATTTGAGGGGGGTTCTCTTCCTGTTATCCTGTGATGTCAGGGAACACCCTGTGCGGTGTTGAGGACACAACCATGCACATGACCGGGACGCACAGTCTTCGAGGCCTTTTGGGAGTCTGTCTTATGAGTGGGCTCGTGGCCTGTGGCAGCTTCGCCAACTGCTTCAATAGTGGGTTCGCTCCCGCCGCCTGTGGCGGGGGGTATCGCGAGAGCGACGCTTCCTCTCTTCCGCAGCCCGCGGCCACTTCGGCAGAAGGTCGCTGGATGGGCGCAACTGCTACAGGCCGCACCGTCGCTGGACTGGTCCTCGACGACGGGTCGTATTGGCTGTTCTATACGGTAAGAGCCAATCCCCACATCCTGGCTGGACTGGTTCAGGGCACTGGCACGTCCCACTCCGGCTCCTTCGGTTCCTCGAACACGAGAGATTTTAATCTGGAAGGCGCTGGCACTCGCGCGGCGACAATGAATGGCAGCTATGTCCCGAACAAGAGCTTTCAGGGGACGATCGCCTACTTCAACGGCGACACAGAAAGCTTCATGAGTACGTCCGATGCGGACTCTGAGTCGGCCCCGAACCTGACTCAAGTGACCGGGACCTATACTGGGCTCCATACCGATAACCACACGGTCACCGTGACCGTGGATGCAGCCGGGACGATTTCTGGTCATTCGACAGATGGATGCACTTTTTCGGGGACCTTGTCTCCTCGGGCAACGGGCAATGTGTTTCAGATCTCGATGACATTCCAAGGTGGCGCCTGTCGCCAGGGAACCGAGAGGCTCACAGGGGTGGCCTTCTACGATACCGCGACAACCCGGCTGTACAGTGCCGCCCTCAACCATGCCCGGACCACCAGCTTTCTCTTTCTCGGCACGAAGCAGTAAGCCTCACTGACTGAATGTTCTGCCGGGGTTATCTTTTTTGACGGGGGGATGATCTGATCAGATCATCCCCCCTGAATGGATCGACGAGATTACGGGGACAGGATCTCTCGAACGGCGGTGGGGGCAAAGAAGCCCTGCTCTCGAAGCGTGGCAAGCCAGGCCTGGGCAAACTCCTTCAAGTCCTGTTTCAGCGAGGGCACGACATGGGTGCGCCTGCCCGTCTCGTCATACCGATAGACGTCTTGCACGATCCCCAGGTAGTCGTTCCGAAAGGACACCGGTTCGGCTGCCGCACCGTCGGGCAGATCAGTGACCATGAACACCAGATCGCAATCACGCATCAGGTCCCCATGCTGTTCACCATACTGACAGAGCGACACCAACCGGTGCCCGTCCTGACTGACACCAATCTCCTCGACCGAGAGTGGCATGTACTCGGGTACGGTGATCCGCACCGCGCGTGCGCCGGCGAGGAGCTCGTTCAGGAGCTTGGCGCATTCCCGATAGGTTTCCATCGCATGTCTCCTTTCTTCGGATGCAGGAAGCCCCCGACACGAGGGCCGGAGGCTTCCCGTAACGTTCAGCGGTCCGACCGCTCGGCAATCCAGCGTGTCGCCTGTTGGGCGACGACGATAAGCGCGTCCAGGTCCGCGAGACCAAAAGAATCGGAATTCTTCCAGACTCCATCCCGGTCCTTGTACGAGCGGGCGACGGTCACGTTGTAGAACGGGCCGTTCATGCCCTCGTTCCTCCAGATGCTCGCCTTGATGCGGCTGCATCGCAGCGTGGTGACCGGCTTGGGTTTCTTGTCTTGAGGTGCCATGTGATGTCTCCTTTGGTTAGAGTTGATGTGTCGGCCTCTCACCAGGTGTGGAGGCCACACAGCGACGACAAAGGAGACAGAGAGGCCGCCGTCACCTGGCGGGCCGGCGGGCGCGATGCGGAGGAATGACCGTGAAAGACGACGCGAGCTTCTGGCGGCGCGCGGGCATGATCGACGCAGCCCGCTGGTGGAAAGCCAGGGCGACGGCCGGATGCGCACAGGCACCGAGCCTGAAACCACAAGCCGGCCCCCGCTCATCACCAGCACGGCATGACAGAGCAGCTTCACCGGACGAGGCGTGAAGGTACCGGTCTATGACACGATGATGACCGTCACATGAGTGAGCGGTTGGACATGAAGGCCAATATCGGTGGCGAGACCAGAGCGATCTCGAAACATCCGCAGTCTACGGGGATCGCACAGTCGTCAAGGCAGCCGCTGACAAACATGGGAAGCCGAACGGCCTGCGAGGCCGAGGGGAACTGTCATGGGATCGGAGAGGCGCAATTGTTGAGGTGCTCTACATGCCGAGTCGCGTGAGCAAGCCGTGATCGAGATGAAAGGCGAGCCATATCGCGAGATCTGCCTACCGTCTATTAGGACGGCGACTGATCGTGTTCAGACTCACCGTCAGTCAAACAGGTCGGCATGTGTACCTGTCCGTTCGAGGATGAGGAACGTGGCTTCAATTCTGTAGATGAGAAGCCAGCTGGCTGGAATGTGAAGCAAGGCTTACGTGCCTATGCGGCTTCTGAGGGCGCGAAAGTTCTTGAATGAGGGGAGTTGCTCGGGATGCTTCGCTTCTTCAACAGCGTCCTGCGTGTGCGCATTTGGGATCATGAGAGGAAAGGGAATACCCTGGTGGAGATCAACCTGGGCATAAAAGAGACGAATGGCTTCGGCTTCGGTCAGACCGAGTCGATCGAAGACTTTCACAGCCTTCTTCTTCAGGCCAGTGTCGATACGAGTGTTGATGCGGTCAGACATAGATATTTGTCCAGCTTTTCTCATATTCCAATTGTACGCCATTTGTCGTGCTCATGAAAGATGATTCTCCGTAATACTCTGTGGGCTGGATGAAGGTGGCCATGTTCAATAGCCCATCTTCGGCGCTTGGGCGTCTTGGGTCAGTTGATCGAGGGTCGCACGGCGGTCCGCGCCGATCTCATGTTTGTAGCGCATGAGATCCGCAAAGAGAATACACCGGTTGGTGCCCACCTTGCAGTAGGGGATTTCTCGCCGCTTATGCCGGAGGACTTTGATTTCAACACACCCGCGACCGCCTCGACGCTGACAGGCAAATTGGCGATGGTGAGGCCATATCACGGCCTGACGGTTCCAACGAACTATTTCAAAAAAGCGATGGCCAAGCTGCGAGAGAAATTCCTGAAATGATCGTACCGCTCGATCTGGCGTAGAGGAAGCCCCCGGCGCGAGGGCCGGAGGCTTCCCGTGACGGTCAGCGGTCCGACCGCTCGGTGATCCAGCGTGTCGTCTGTTGGGCGACCGCGAGGAGCGCGTCAAGATCTGCGACTCCGAATGATTCGGAATTCTTCCAGACTCCATCCTGGCCCTTGTACGAGCGGGCCACGGTCACGTTGTAGAACGGACCGTTCATGCCCTCGTTCTTCCAGATGCTCGCCTTGATGCTGCTGCATCGAAGCGTGGTGACCGGCTTGGGTTTCTTGTCTTGAGGTGCCATGTTTAGTCTCCTTTGGTTAGAGTTGATGTGTGGGCCTCTCACGAGGAGGTGGAGGCCACACAGCGACGACAAAGGAGACAGAGAGGCCGCCGCACCCTGGCGGGCCGGCGGGCGCGATGCGGAGGAATGCCCGCAAAAGACGACGCGGTTGTTCGCGGCGCGCGGGCATGATCGACGCAGCCCGCCGGTGGAAAGCCAGGGCGACGGCAGGATGCGCACTGGCACCAGACCTGAAACCACAAGCTGGTACTCGCGCATCAAACAAGCAGTGTGGATCAGATGGAAGACACGAGGCGAGAAGGTCCTCTTCCGTTAGGCCGAAGAGACCAAGCCCATTCGCTAAGGTGGAAGAGGATCAACGAGTCGGCTTCGAGACGGTCTTGAGCTTGTTGCAGTTGTCGGCCAGCAGGCGACCGAGTACACATCAGATGGTCGCTGACCGCAGTGGAATGCTGAACGGACCGGGTAGGCGATGGACCGCCGCGGCATGAGGATGCGAATCGAGCTCCAATTTGAGAAATAGCCGATTTGTCAGCACACGGGCTGTATTTACAACGTCTACACCATGAGGTATAGTGTTTGTATACACAAGGAGGCGGGGATGGCCACGATGACAAGAGAGGGCGGGCGAGGTGAAACGATCAACCTGCGCGCCAGTCAGAAACAGAAACTCTTGATTGACCGGGCGGCGGAATTACTCGGCCGCACCCGGTCTGATTTCATGTTGGAAACGGCCTGTCGGGAAGCCGAAACGGTGCTGCTTGACGGTCGATATTTCGGACTCTCCCCTGATGCGTTCAGACGCTTCACGGCAATGCTCGACAAGCCTCCTGCCAGTAATCCGAAACTGCGGCGCCTCCTTCAGACAAAAGCGCCGTGGGAGACATGAGCCGATCGGATTCTGATATCAGCGCGCCCGAAAAACTTCTAGCAGAGCACGATCTTGCCGATTTTGATTCCGGAGAGCTGGCCCTTGATGACTGGTTACGCCGGCGGGCCCTCGCCAATGAAGAGAGCGGATCGTCACGCACCTACGTGGTCTGCGTGGGAAAGCGGGTCGTGGGGTATTACAGCCTCGCGGTGGGTGCTGTGGCGCATGTTGGCGCGCCTGGACGCGTGAAACGCAACATGCCTGATCCGGTCCCTGTCATGGTTCTCGGCCGCCTTGCCGTCGATAAAGATTTCCAAGGGCGCGGAATAGGCAGCGGGCTGCTACGCGATGCGGTGCTGCGCACGATGCAGGCGGCCGAGATTGCCGGCATCCGGGCCATCCTCGTCCATGCGCTATCGGACGCGGCAACTCGTTTCTATCAGCGCCACGGTTTTATTGCCTCGCCGATTGATCCGATGACGGTGATGATCACTGTAGCGGAAGCGGTCAAGACGCTCGGTGAGAAGACTGGGAAATAACGATGCACCCTGGCCGACCGAACTGCACGAAGCGACGCGCATGATCTCCATGAGAAAGGCAAACCGTCATGAGCAGAACATCTCTCAAAAGCGACGTGGCGAGACTTGACCGACTGAAGGATCGGGACATCGACTATTCGGAAATCCCACCCCTGGACCCTTCGTTTTTCAAGAAGGCGACTGAGGCCTGGCCACCGGCGAAGCAACAAGTCACGGTGCGTCTCGATGTCGATGTGCTCGACTGGCTCAAACTGCATGGGAAGGGCTAGCAGACGCGGCTGAACCGCATTTTGCGCGCAGCCATGGATCACCAAGCTCCGCGCCGATCACGCACGCCGAAGAGTCGTGCACGATCGCGCCGACGTCCCCATGCGGCGTAACGAAAGAGGATCTCGCCATTATCCGCGCCAGGCTGAACGTGGCTGAGGCGCTGGCCAAGGAGCGACGACATGAAAAAACGAGTCATTAAAGGAATTGAGGTCTCTCGCGGGTCTGGCAATGTCTTCGCAGACTTGGAGCTGCCAGATGCGGATACGCTCCAGATCAAGACCGGGCTGGTAATCGAGATCCGGAGAGCCATTCGCCAACTAGGGCTCACCCAGCAAGCCGCAGCCACACGGATGGGACTCACCCAACCGAAGGTCTCCAGCATGATGCGTGGGGACTTCTCCAATGTGTCCGAACGGAAACTGATGGAGTGCCTGAATCGGCTCGGCTACGATATTGAAATCAAAGTTCGGCCAACCTCCGCTCGCATCGGGCATCTGATGCTGGCGCTACCGTAACCACGGAGCGTTCTCTTGCGAATGTGATCACTCTCCTGGGATAGAACCGGACGTTCCCTGTCATTCCTGAGAGCAAAAGCCCTCCTCTCCTCTCGTTTCTTCACGAGACTGACGATTCAGCGCATCACAACCACAGACGTCAGGGCGTCCTGCTAATAGTATCCCGGCTGGCTCCGGCTATAAGGATCACGTTGTGAAGCCGGCGGAGGTTCGTCGTAACGATGCTGTTGGCCCGGCTGCGACGATCCCATATTCACGTTGTCATAGCCAGGCGCGGGTCGTTGCCGACCCGACAAAGAATCATCGGCACAACCAGCGAGCATGGTACCCGCCAGAAGGGCAAAGGGCAGCACCCATAGAATACGAATCATACGAAACCTCCTTCGTCATTCGGAATGATTTCGATGCAGTTTTCATCCAACCAGTCTGCTGTACGTACAGGAGACCGCTCCCTGACAAGCCTTCTTCAACTTGCGAAGAGTCACGTGATCATTTGAACTCAGCCCACTGGGACAATAAATTGGTGTGCCCCTATTTGTTGCCACGCATCATCTTTTCAATTGTGCCATGCATCCTAATCCGCTGCGCAAAGGTCGATGTGCGAACTCATTTTCGGAAAGGATCAAACGGACTCGAATTGGCCATTCACCACTTCTCACAATGACGTCGCCGTACGCATACAGCACCGCCCTCTTTCTCACGTGGCATGGAGTTACAGGACCACGCGACACTCTGCGTTACTTGCCCCTGTGATGCTGCCTCTCACTCTGCTCTTCGATCACCCTCGAAAAGCCGAGCCGACCATGAATGGCCTCACACAGCGGAATATGCACACCGACCTCTTCGTAACACATTGTTGCGCCCTTCACCCACATCGGGGCGCAACAGAATCTTGAGGTAAGCTCGAAAAAGTGGACGCCTTCAACCTACAATGAGAGGTCTGGAGGTGTGAGATGGAACAGGTCCCGCGACAGCAGTATACGAAGGAATTCCGGGAGCAGACCGTGCGGTTGGTCCTGGAACAGCAGGTGACGATTCCGGAGGCAGCCCGACGCCTCGCCATGTCGGGCAGAACGCTCGAGCGCTGGGTGGGTCGAGCTCGGCAGGGCCAGCTCACCACGCTGGGGGAGAGCCGACGACCCGTAACTGAGCTGGAAGCAGAGCTATCCCGGCTCAAGCGGGATCTCGCTGAGGCCCGGATGGAGCGCAACATCTTAAAAAAAGCCACCGCGTACTTTGCGAAGGCGCAGCTGCCCGGTACGCGCTGATGAGGACGCTGCGTCTCCAGTATCCTCTGCGTGTGTTGTGTCAGGTGCTGGAGGTGTCTCGAAGTGGATACTATGCCTGGCGCACACGCCGTCCCTCGACACGCGCACAGGAGAACGCGCGGCTGGAAGTGGCGATCCAGGCCGCGCATGTGCGCACGCGGCAAACATATGGTCCAGAACGGCTGCAAGCCGAACTGCGGGAGGACGGCTTTCCCGCCGGGATCGGCCGCATCAAGCGGCTGCGCAAGAAACTGGGGCTGCGCTGTACACCGGTGCGCCGGTTCACAACCACCACGGATTCGACGCACGCCCTGCCGGTCGCGGAGAATGTCTTGGCCCAAACATTTGTTGCCACACGCCCGAATGAGACCTGGGTCACCGACATCACCTATGTGCCGACTGCGGAAGGCTGGTTGTATCTCGCTGGCATCCAGGATCTGTACACCTGCGAGATCGTTGGATATGCCATGGGGGCCCGGATGACGACGACGTTGGTGAGCCAGGCGCTGGGCGCGGCAGTGTGGGCGAAGCGCCCACGCCCGGGACTGATCCACCACTCCGATCGCGGCTCGCAAGGCGGATTCAACCGGTCGACGCAACACCTTTGATTGAGGAGGTGTTTATGGG